>CAXTNB010000265.1:0-4220 GCA_964245385.1 uncultured Acetobacteraceae bacterium
TGCTGTTCGACGGCGTGCAGGTCCCGGGCTCGCCGGGCAACCTGTCGCCGCAGCCCGCTTCCTACTTCGTTGCGCACGATCTCGGCGGCATCGTGGTGAATCGCGGTCCCGGGCCGGCCTCCACGGTCGGCTCCGCGACCTTCGGCGGCGACGTCGAGCTCAGCTCGCGCGAGCTGTCGAGCACCGTGCGGTTCAACCCGTACGCGACCTTCGGCAGCTTCGGCACCAAGCTCTACGGGCTGCAGGCGGAGACCGGCAGCCTCGGCGGCCTGTTCGGCGACGGCCGCCTCCTGATCGACATCCAGCGAAACGAGAGCCGCGGCGCCTCCACCGGCACGTCGGACGAGCGGCGCAACCTGTTCCTGAAATACGTGCAGCCGCTCGGCGCGAACACCAGGCTCACCGCGGTGGTCAATCTCGACAACGCGGTCACCGACACGCCCTACGGCACGCCGCTCAGCCTGATAGAACGGTTCGGCCGCAACTACTCGCTGAACGACGATCCGCGCTCGCAGGATTACGGCCCGTACAACCGCGACGCGTACACCACCGATTTCGAGTACATCAAGCTCGATCATGATTTCGGCGGCGGCTTCGCCGTCTCCGACCAGGCCTATACCACCGCGTTCTACCACCGCGGGACGCAGACCGCCGACACCTCGCTGACCACCCCCAACCTGACCAGCACGGCGAGCAAGACCTATTACCTGAACGGTGTCGCGACCAGGCTGGACGACGACGTTCCAGGTGCCGCCTACAAGAACGACTACCGGGCCTGGGGCGACATCCTGCGGCTGACCCAGGACACCGGCATCGGTCAGGGCCGCGCCGGCATCTGGGTCGAGAGCGAGGACAACCCGCTATACAAGGCCAACGTCGTGCTGACGCGCGGCGCCACCCAGTACACCACCTCTCCCACCGCCTCGCCGTTCCAGTACAAGTATTTCGATCGGCTGACCACGGTGCAGCCCTACATCGAGTTCGCCTGGCATCCGACGCCGCGCCTGACCGTCACCATCGGCGTGAAGTACAGCTCGGTGACGCGCGGCCTCAAGGGACCGCTGGTACGGACGATCAAGGGTCCCGCGGAGGAGAACGCCACCTACAACAAGGCGCTGCCGTCGCTCGACGTGAACTACCGCATCGCCGGCGGGCTATCGGCCTACGCGCAGGCGGCGAAGGGCTACCTGACGCCGCCGCTCAACGTGTTCTACGCGCAGATCCTCAACAGCGTGCAGCCCTCGACCACCGACAACTACCAGGTCGGCACCGTCTACCAGCATCGCTGGCTGTCCGCCGACGCCGACCTGTATTACATCCGCTACCAGAACTACATCGCCAGCACGACGCTCGGCACAGACACGCTCTACACCAACCAGGGCAGCGCGCACTTCAAGGGGATCGAGCTGGAGGCGACGGCACAGCTCGGGCTGGGCTTCGCGCTGTACGGGAACGGTTCGCTCAACGACGCGAACTACCAGAACGGCGCGGCGGTGGCGCAGGCGCCGCGTCGTACCGCGGTGGCCGGCTTCCTGTTCGACCGCGCGAACCTAGTGCTCGACCGCGACCGCCTCGGCTTCTCGCTGCTCGACAAGGATGTCGGCCCGCAATACGGTGTCGACACCGGTTTCGTGAACAAGTACCCGATCAAGTCCTACGACACCCTCGACCTGTCGCTGCACTACGTGCTGCCGGTGCTGCGCGACCGCCATCTCGAGCTGGGCATGCAGGTCACCAACCTGCTCAACAACCTGAGCCTGATCGGCTATGCCGGCGCCGCCGCCGGCAACGGCGAGCCGCTGTACTGGGTCAATCCCGGACGCGGCCTGTTCTTCAACGTCTCGGCGGTGCTGTAGCCGCGCCGACACGGTGCGGAAACGGGCAAGGGGTTCGGGGCCGCCGATCCCGACGGGTCGAGGGCAGAGCCCTCGCCTCGACCTCTTCGCAGCCCCTAGCGCCGCCCGGCGCGCATGCCGATCGTGACGATGACCAGCAGTCCGGCGAACAGGCCGGGTCCCGACCAGGGTCCGGCCGGCAGCTGCCGCAGCACCGGGCAGGCGACGGCGATCCAGACCACGACGGCGGCGGCGGCGGGGCCGTCATCGACGAACAGCGTCCAGAGCTCGCGCAGGCAGCGACGCAGCAGCCTCACGGGGCAGCGGCCCGCGCGGCGCGACGCAGCGAGGCGGCGACCGCAAGCGAGGCGAGCAGGTAGCCGAGCGCCAGCGGGACGATCCAGCCGTCACCACCCGGCCAGACCAGTCCGGCACCCTCGCCTACCCAGAAGGTGCCGAAGCCGGAGAGCATGGCGCCGACCAGGCGCTTGAGCGTGTTCTCCGGCACCCGCGTGATCGGACGATGCAGCAGCGCCGCGAGCACCGCGACCAGGGCCAGCGCCGTCGCCGCGCCGAGAATGGCGGCGCCGAGCAGCCCGCCTCCGCCGGCGCCGACCGCGACCACGATGAAGACGACCTCGATGCCCTCGATCGCCGTCGCCTGGAACGACATTGCGAGCGCAGCTCCGTCCCAGCGTGCCGCCGGGTGCGCGAGGGCGCCGATGCGGTCGCGCTGCCGGCGGAACGCGACGGCCTCGTCGCGCAGCGCGATGAGGCCGGCGGCGCGCCGCGTCGCCTTGCGCAGCCAGCGGGTGCCGAACAGCACCAGCAGCGTGCCGAGCAGCAGCTGCGCCGGCGCCAGCGGCAGCAGGCGCAGCGCCGGGCCGAACAGCGTCACCAGCACGGCGAGGAACAGCAACCCGGCGGCGACGCCGGCGAGGGCGGGGCGCCAGCCCCGGGTCGCGCCGACGGCGAGCACGACCGTGCACGCCTCGATGAACTCGACCAGCGAGGCCGTGCCGGCGGTGACCAGTGCCGAGGCCGCCTGGGACGTCATGGGTGGCAGAGAGCATAGTTGCCGCAGCCGCGCCAGCGCGGCCGCACCGGAAATGGATGCGCCGCGACCCGATTCCGACGACGTGGAAGCGGTTCCCGCAACGGTTTGCTGCACGGCAAAAAACCGCCCTTCGCTTGATTGACCCTTGTCGTCCGCGGGCGTAGGACCAACAGCTTAGGGGCTGTCCAGGGCGTTCCAGGACCGCGTCCAGGGGAGCTGCCGGCACCATCATGAAGGACGTTCGCGACGCGCTGTTCGTGGCGCAACGGAGCGACGGCACGCTGGTGCGCCGTCCGCTCTCCCCGCACCTGCAGGTCTACCGCCCGCAGATCACCTCCGTGCTGTCGATCCTCAACCGCGCCTCCGGCGTCGCCAGCTCCGCCGGCACGCTGCTGCTGGTCTGGTGGCTGGTCGCCGCCGCCAGCGGGCCGAAGCCGTTCGCCACCGTGCAGCACGTGGTCGCCAACCCGATCGGGCTGATCGTGCTGTTCGGCTGGACCCTGTCGCTGGTCTACCACTTCTTCGCCAGCCTGCGCCACCTGGCCTGGGACTCCGGCCGCGGCTTCAGCCTGCCGGCGACGCATCGCAGCGGCTGGGCCTCGATCATCGCCACCCTCGCCGTCACCGCCCTGGTCTGGGCGATCGGCCTGAGCCTGTGGCGCTGAGCAATGGAGACCGAACGCCTCAGCGACCGCACCGCGCACGTCGCCACCATGCGCTCGCAGCTCGGCCGGGTGCGCGGGCTGGGTGCCGCCAAGTCCGGCGTCGAGCACTGGTGGGTCGAGCGGCTGACCGCCATCGCGCTGATCCCGCTCACCGTCTGGTTCGTGGTCTCGGTGCTGGTGCTGATCGGCGCCGACCAGCACAGCGTGGTCGCCTGGGCGGCGCGGCCGGTGAACACCGTGCTGCTGCTCGCCCTGGTGATCATGACCTTCCATCACATGCAGCTCGGCCTGCAGGTGGTCATTGACGACTACGTCAAGGCTAGCCATCTCGCCGTGACCCTGCTGAACAAGGGTGCGGCGATGATCCTCGGCCTGTTCTCGGTCGTCGCGATCCTCAAGATGGCGTTCGGATACGCCGGGACCCACGGATGAACGCGATCACGCTGCCCTCGAGCCGTGCCTACAAGGTGGTCGACCACGCCTACGACGTGGTGGTGGTCGGCGCCGGCGGCTCCGGCCTGCGCGCCACCCTGGGCATGGTCGCGACCGGCCTGAAGACCGCCTGCATCACCAAGGTGTTCCCGACCCGCAGCCATACCGTCGCCGCACAGGGCGGCATCGGCGCCTCGCTCGGCAACATGGCCGAGGACAACTGGCGCTGGC
>CAXTNB010000266.1:0-4206 GCA_964245385.1 uncultured Acetobacteraceae bacterium
GCGCTCGATCAACGCGGACGGCTATCGCGGCGCTGCGGTCGCCCGCATCTCGGCGCGCCTCAACGTGACCAAGGGTTCCTTTTACCACCACAACGAAAACCGTGACGGCCTGGTGGTCGCTTGCTTCGAGCGCACCTTCGCCATGATCCTCGCGGCGCAGGACGCGGCGCTCGCCCGGCCCGCGAACGGCATCGAGCGCGTCGCGTTCGCGACGACGTGGCTGGTTGCGCAACAGCTCACGCCGGAGGCGGTGATGCTGCGCACGTCGGCGCTCACCGCGATCGGCCTCGAACTGCGCGGCCTGATGCAGGCGCGCATGGAAACCTGCACCCTGCGTTTCGCCGACATGCTGAACGACGGCATCGCCGACGGCTCCGTCCGGCCGTGCAACGTCCGCATCGCCGCCGAGATGGTGACGGCTGCGGTCAACGCCGCGGAGGAACTGCCGGCCTGGCTGGGCAAGCGGCAGGGCGGCGACGTGGAAGCGGCCTATGTCCGCATGCTGCTCGACGGCCTGCTCGCCTCCGATCCGGCCTCGGTCGTGACACTCGAGCGCGATGCGCGAAGCCCCACCGGACAAGGAGGTCCTCGATGAAGCAGCTGTCGGGAAAGCTCGCGGTGATCACCGGCGGCGCGAGCGGCATCGGACTCGCGCTCGCTCGCCGCTTCGGCGCAGAAGGCTGTCGCGTGCTGCTCGCTGATATCGAGGACGAACCGCTACGTGCCGCCGTCGCCGCCCTCGGGCAGGAGGGCATCGAAGCCGATGGCTGCCGCACCGACGTCGCCGATCCGGCTTCCGTCGGGGCGCTCGCGGCGCACGCGCGCGAGCGGTTCGGCAACGTGCATCTCCTGTTCAACAACGCCGGTGTCTCCATCACCGGTCCGACCTGGATGTTCAGCAGTCACGACTGGCGCTGGGTCTGGGGCGTGAACGTCTGGGGCGTCGTGAACGGCATACAGGCTTTCCTGCCGGGGATGCTGGCCCACGGTGAGGAGGCGCACATCATCAACACCGGCTCGCTCGCATCCTTCATGGGCAACGGCGACCATGCGCCCTACTGCTCGTCGAAGGCCGCGGTGCTGGCGATCAGCCAGTCTCTCTACAGCGAGATGCGGGCGCTCACGACCAAGGTCGGGGTCAGCATCGTCTGTCCCGGCATGGTCGCGACGCGGATCCACCAGAGCTGGCGCAACCGGCCGGACGGCGACGTGCCATGGAGCGAACGCGAGTCTGCCGATCCGGCGTTCCGGGCTAACGCCGACGCCTTCCAGGGTGCCGGGATCCCGCCCGAGGCGATCGCCGATGCGGCCTGCGACGCGGTACGGCAGGACAGGTTCTACGTGTTCGCCGGGCCGTCATGGCCGAACTTCATGGAAGCCGCGTTGGGGCGGGCGATGCGCGGCGAGAACCCGGTCGTGATGACCTGGGGGCAAGACCGACGGCCGGCTCAGGAGCGGGAGCTTCCGCCCTGGGCCGGTTCGATCTGATCATCTCCTCGGACGGCCAAGCCGAGATGACGATTTCAGCTGATGCATGGGGCCTCACGCAGCCCGGATTTACAGCGTTTTCCGATCCGTGGCAGCTCCTGTAAATCGTTTACAGCTTTACTGCCGCCTGACGAATCCGCGGTATCCTCGTCAAGTACGGCGATCTAGAAGATCAGCAGTCCAGATCTTCAACATCGAGAAGAGTGATGAGATGACGGAAGCGAATTGCTCTCCTGATGGCGCGGCCGCGGGATCCGTGCCGGCGTTCGGCCGCCTGTCGGACGACGCATCGTATCACGGCCAATCGATCCGGATCGGTCGGCTAATCGAGAGCAAGAACGGGACCTGGTCCGGTATCGACGCGGAAGCCGTCGTTCGCATGCGCCTGCAGAACCGCTTTCGAACCGGTCTCGATATTGCCCGTCATACCGCCGCGATCATGCGCAGGGACATGGCGGCCTATGACGAGGATGCCACCAAGTATACCCAGTCGCTGGGCTGCTGGCACGGGTTCATCGGCCAGCAGAAGGTGATCTCGATCAGGAAGCATTTCGGAACCACGGAGCGTCGCTACCTGTACCTGTCGGGCTGGATGGTGGCGGCGTTGCGATCCGAGTTCGGGCCTCTTCCGGACCAGTCGATGCATGAGAAGACGTCGGTGCCGGCGCTCATCGAGGAGCTCTACACCTTCCTGCGCCAGGCGGATGCCCGCGAGCTCGGCGCGCTGTTCCGCGACATCGATGCGGCACGCCAGGTCGACGACACTGCCAAGGCAAAGGAACTGATGGATCGCGTCGAGAACCATCAGACTCATGTCGTGCCGGTCATCGCCGATATCGACGCGGGCTTCGGCAACGCGGAAGCAACCTACCTGCTGGCGAAGAAGATGATCGAGGCGGGGGCCTGTGCGCTGCAGATAGAGAACCAGGTGTCGGATGAGAAGCAGTGCGGCCATCAGGACGGCAAGGTGACCGTCCCGCATGAGGACTTCCTCGCCAAGGTAAGGGCCTGCCGCTACGCCTTTCTCGAGCTCGGTGTGGAAGACGGCATCATCGTCACGCGTACGGACTCGCTAGGTGCGGGACTCACCAGGCAGATCGCCGTCAGCCGGACGCCGGGTGATCTCGGGGACCGTTACAACTCCTTCCTGGACTGCGAGGCAGTCACCCCGGAGGATTGTCGCGACGGGGACGTCACCATCAGTCGCCGAGGCACCTTGCTGCGCCCCAGGCGCCTTCCCGGCAACCTGTTTCAGTTCCGCGCCGGGACCGGAGAGGATCGCTGTGTGCTGGACTCGATCACCTCGCTGCAGAACGGCGCCGACCTCATCTGGATCGAGACCGAGAAGCCGCATGTGGAACAGATCGCCGGCCTCATGGACCGCATTCGCGAGGTCGTGCCGAATGCCAAGCTGGTCTACAACAACTCGCCATCGTTCAACTGGACGCTGAACTTCCGTCAACAGGTGTTCGATAGCTGGGTTGCCGAGGGCAAGGACGTCGCTGCCTACGATCGATCGAGGTTGATGAGCGCCGAATACGACGCGACCCCGCTCGGTGTCGAAGCCGATGCGTGCATTCGCGCCTTCCAGACGGAGTCGTCGAAGCGGGCAGGCATCTTCCATCACCTTATCACGCTGCCGACCTATCACACGGCCGCCTTGTCCACGGACAGTCTGGCGAGAGAGTATTTCGGGGCGCAGGGCATGCTTGGTTACGTCCTCAACGTCCAGCGGCAGGAGATCCGGCAGGGTATCGCCTGTGTCCGGCACCAGAACATGTCGGGTTCCGACATCGGCGATGACCATAAGGAATATTTCGCGGGAGAGGCGGCCTTGAAGGCTGGCGGCGCGCGTAACACGATGAATCAGTTCAGCTAGATCATCGCTTTTCCGAGCGGATGGTCGTGGCGCGGACAGCAGCCTAGTCGGACGCTGGCGAGTTCCCGTCGGCGCAGTCGCGTCATCTGGACGCAAGATCGCGCGCGCTGGTGATCGAGGTCGCGAGCGTGTCGGTGGCGCCGGTGCGCAGTGCATGCAGGATGGCGAGAGCCTTGCCATCCTCGCCGGCGATGCCTGCAGAAGAAAGCCAGTCCATCCTGACTGCGACGATGGCGTTCTCGGGTAGCGTGTGCTCGAGATGCGAGGTCACGAGCGCCCTCGCCGCGCGTCGCTGAGCCGCCGGCTCACGGTTGACCGATCAAGATGAGCGGCCTTTCGATGCCCCGGCCGACGAACTCGGGCTCGACAGCGACCGACATCGGCTGAGGCACGCGTATCTCGACCGGGCAATCGGCGCGCGCTCGATGCGGCGCGATCTCGGTCAGGGTCTCGACCCTGACGTCAGGGTGCTTCACCGCCCGGTGCGCCTGAGGGGAAGGGCTCGATCGCGCTGCGCCCGCGCCGCGACAGAACCGGACCGCCCTGCTCCTTTGCGTCCTGTGCACCGCACAAATAATCAAAGCCTGATCATATGATCACAATGGATTGTGCATCTGTTCGGTGAAACACGGCGTCTAAATGTGAAGGATAACGCTATGTTCGTCGTTTTTCTCTCCCGATGCTTCTGCGGCCTGCTCATTCGTGCATGTCATTGACAATCGTCCGCATGGTATAGCACTTAAGCGGTCAACGAGAGGCCGGCGACGGACCTCTCGACTTCGTGGAGGAGGCGGCATGAACCGCGTGATCGACGATCCGGACCGGGTGACGGAGGGCAG
>CAXTNB010000267.1:0-4150 GCA_964245385.1 uncultured Acetobacteraceae bacterium
CGCTGATCGACGTGATGCTGGTGCTGCTGATCATGCTGATCATCACCATCCCGATGCAGACCCACGCGGTGAAGCTGGACCTGCCGCAGGGCAACCCGCCGCCGCCGCCGACGCCGCCGCAGGTGGTCACCATCGACGTCGACTTCGACGGCACGATCTCCTGGAACGGCGACCCGGTGCCCAACGAGCAGCAGCTGCAGGCCCGCTTCACCAACGCCTCGCTGCAGCCCGATCAGCCGGAGATCCACCTGCGGCCGAACCGGCTCGCGCCGTACAAGGACGTGGCGCACGTGATGGCCGATGCGCAGCGCCTCGGGATGAGCAAGCTGGGCCTGGTCGGGCAGGAACAATTCATGGGAAGCCAATAATGAGTCCACGGCACTCGCACCCCAACGCCCGGGCGCGCCTGCTTCCCTTCGCCGGTCTCCTGACCGGCGTATTGCTGTCGGGGGCGACGCTGGTGTCGCTGCCGGCGCCGGGTCAGGCCAGGCCGAAGCACGCGCCCGCCGCTCAGCCGCAGGCCGAAGATCAGCCGGCGAATCCCAACGCGCTGCGCCCGGTGGTCGGCAAGCCGCTGGAGAAGGCGGAGGCGCTGGCGCGCCAGGGGCAATATCCGGCGGCACTGGCGCAGGTCGACATCGCCGAGGCGGCTCGCGACAAGACCCCCAACGAGATCTTCGTCATCACCGAGCTGCGCGCCTCGATCGCCCAGCAGTCCGGCGACTACAAGGGGGCGATCGCCGCCGACGACGCGCTGATCCGGTCCGGCAAGGTCGGGCTCGCCGAGCAGCAGAAGCTGCTGATGGCGGAGGCCGCCTCGGCCTACCAGCTACGCGACTACCCGCAGACCATCGCCGCGATCCAGCGCTACACCAAGGCGGGCGGAAACGCGCCGGCGATGCAGCAGCTGCTGATCCAGTGCTACTACCTGCAGCGCGACTACAACCAGGCCGCGATCGCGCAGTCCCAGCAGATCGACGCCGAGATACGCGCCGGCCAGGCTCCGCCGGAGGCGCAGCTGCAGCTGCTGGCCAACTGCCAGCTGCAGTCCAACGACCAGGTCGGGCTCACCCGGACGATGGTGCGGCTGGTGACCTACTATCCCAAGCCCGACTACTGGGCGCAGCTGATGCACGGCCTGCGCGCCAACCCGAACGTGCCGGACCGTCTGCAGTACGACATCGACCGGCTGCGCCTCGAGGTCGGGCTGCTGACGGCGATGCCCGACTACATGGACATGGCCGAACTCGCGGTGCAGGCCGGGCTGCCGGCGCAGGCGCTCTCGGTGATCGACCGCGGCTACGCCAGCGGGGTGCTCGGCCACGACGCGCAGGCGGCGCGCGAGGAGCGGCTGAGGACGCTGGTGGAGAAGACCATCGCCGACAAGAAGGCCAGCATCGCCGCCGACGAGGCCTCGGCGCGCACCATGAAGACCGGCGACGCGCTGCTCGGCGTCGGCTACAGCTACGTCGATCTCGGCCAGTCCCAGAAGGGGATCGCGGTGATGAAGGAGGCGATGGCCCGCGGCGGCCTGGTCGCGCCGGAAGACGCGACGCTGCATCTGGGGCTCGCCTACCTGGCCGCCGGCGACAAGGCCAGCGCGATCAGCACCCTGCAGACGGTGACCGGCTCGGACGGCGCCGCCGACCTGGCGCATCTCTGGCTGGTTCGTCTCGGCAAGGCCTAGGGGTATCAGGACGCGGTCCCGCGAGGCGGCCTGGGTTCCGGGGCCTCCGGCCCCAGCGGGTCAAGGGCACCCTTGCCTGGCGTCGCCATGCATCCCGCCGAGCGTGCGCGCGTGACCGGCCACCTGTGGCTGCCGTACAGCCAGATGAAGACCGCCCTGCCGCCGCTGCGTGCGGTCTCGACGCGGGGCAGTCGCATCACCCTGGCCGACGGTCGCGTGCTGATCGACGGCGTCGCGTCTTGGTGGACCGCCTGCCACGGCTACAACCACCCGCACATCGCCGACGCGGTGACGCGTCAGCTGGCGCGCATGCCGCACGTGATGTTCGGCGGCCTGACGCACGAGCCGGCGCAGCGTCTCGCCGCCCGGCTGGCGGCGCTGCTGCCGGGCGACCTGGACCGCGTGTTCTTCAGCGACTCCGGCTCGGTCTCGGTCGAGGTGGCGATCAAGATGGCCGCGCAGTACTGGCTCAACCGGGGCGTGCGCGACCGCGGCAAGCTGGTCGCCTTCCGCGGCGGCTATCACGGCGACACCTTCGCCGCCATGTCGGTGTGCGACCCCGACGAGGGCATGCACAGCCTGTTCGCCGCCATGCTGGCGCAGCATCACGTGGTGCCGCTGCCGCACGACGAGGCGGCGCACGCGGCGTTCGACGGCTTCCTGACGGAGCATGCCGGCGAGGTCGCGGCGATCCTGATCGAGCCGCTGGTGCAGGGCGCGGGCGGCATGCTGTTCCACGACCCGGCGGTGCTGCGCCGGTTGCGCGCCAGTGCCGACCGCCACGGCATCCTGCTGATCCTGGACGAGGTGTTCACCGGCTTCGGCCGCACCGGCACCATGTTCGCCTGCGAGCAGGCCGGCATCGTGCCCGACATCATCACCCTGTCCAAGGCGCTGACCGGCGGCACCATGGGCCTCGCCGCCACGGTGGCGCGCCGACACGTGTTCGAGGCGTTCTGGTCCGACGATCCGGCCTGCGCGCTGATGCACGGCCCGACCTTCATGGCCAATCCGCTGGCCTGCGCCGCCGCCCATGCCTCGCTCGACCTGTTCGAGCGGGAGGACCGGCTGGGGCAGGTCGCCGCGGTCGCGCGTCAGCTCGAGGCCGAGCTGGCGGCCTGCCGCGACCTCCCCCGCGTGCGCGACGTCCGGGTGCGGGGCGCCATCGGCGTGGTGCAGTTGGCTCCGATGCCCGAGCTGAACGCGCTCAAGTCCCGGCTGATCGAGCAGGGCGTGTGGATCCGCCCGTTCCGCGACATCGTCTACCTGACGCCCGCCTTCACCATCGCGCCGGACGAGCTCTCCCGCCTCACCGGCGCCATCCACGCGGTGCTCCGTGATCGCGATGCCTAAGCAGCTGCACGTCAACCTGTTCGAGATGAACTGCGTCGGCCACATCATGCATGGGCTGTGGGTGCATCCGGACAACAACCGCCACCGCTTCAACGACCTCGAGTTCTGGCTCGAGCTCGCGCAGATGGCCGAGCACGGCACCTTCGACGGGATCTTCCTGGCCGACGTGATCGGCACCTACGACCGGTTCCGCCACGGCCCCGAGACGGCGCTGCGCGAGGCGATGCAGATCCCCGCGAACGACCCGCTGCTGCTGATCCCGGCGATGGCCGCCGTGACCCGCCATCTCGGCTTCGGCGCCACCTTCTCCACCACCTACGAACCGCCCTTCGCCTTCGCGCGACGCATGTCCACCCTCGACCACCTCACCAAGGGCCGCGTCGGCTGGAACATCGTGACCTCGTACCTGCCCAATGCGGCGCGCAATTTCGGCCACGACGACGAGGTGCCGCACGACCGCCGCTACCTGGTCGCCGACGAGTACATGGACGTGCTCTACAAGCTCTGGGAAGGCTCGTGGGACGACGACGCGGTGCTGCAGGACCGCGGGCGGCGCGTCTACACCGATCCGGCGAAGGTGCGCTACATCGACCATGTCGGGCCGCACTACCGGGTCGCCGGGCCGCTTCTCTGCCAGCCGTCGCCGCAGCGCACGCCGCTGCTCTACCCGGCCTCCGGCTCGCCGATCGGGCTGGAGTTCGCGGCGCGGCACGCCGAGGTGCTGTTCATCGGCGGCCACACCCAGGATGCGGTGCGGGCCAACATCGCCCGCACCCGCGAGCGGCTGGCGGCGCACGGCCGGGCGCGCGACGCGATCAAGTTCGTGGTCATGGCCGGCATCGTGGTCGGCCGCAACGACGTCGAGGTGGCGAACAAGCTGGCCACCTACCGCGGCCTGGTCAGCGTCGAGGGGGCGCTCGCGCACTCGCTCTCGGCGGTCGACCTCACCTGCTATCCGCGCGACCTGCTGATCGGCGACCTGATCGCCCGCGGCGAGCCGGGCGCGCCCACGCTGCTGCGCCGCTTCCGGCCGGAGCAGAGCGTGGGCCAGGCGCTGCAGCAGATGGCCGGGCTGAGCGAGGACCGGTTCTTCGTCGCCGGGACCCCGGA
>CAXTNB010000268.1:0-4134 GCA_964245385.1 uncultured Acetobacteraceae bacterium
TGTAGGCGAGCGCGTACCATCGTATCGAGATCGGCCCCAGGTGCAGCAGCACCGGGTCGAACTGCGGGAACATCAGCACGGGCAGCATCGAGCACTCCGCCAGGCAGGGGATCGGGCGAGGGATGCGGCTCGCCGCGGGATCGGTTCAGAGGTAGGGCTCGCCGCGCGCCAGATGCTCGCGGACGTAGCGCGACACGCCGGCCTCCAGCGAGGTGAACTGGCGGTCGTAGCCGGCGGCGCGCAGGCGGCTCATGTCGGCCTGGGTGAAGCACTGGTACTGGCCACGCAGCGGCACCGGCATGTCGACGAACTCGACCGCGCGCGGCCGACCGGCGGCGTCGCAGACCGCGTGGGCGAGGTCGAGATAGCTGCGCGCGACGCCGGTGCCGCAGTTGAACAGGCCGCTGACCCGCGGGTGGTCGAGCAGCCAGAGCAGGACCTCGACCACGTCGCCGACCCAGATGAAGTCGCGCGCCTGCGCCCCGTCGGCGAGGCCCGGACGGTCGGCGCGGAACAGCCTGGCCGGACCGCCGGCCGCCACCTCGTCGTACTTCACCTTCACCACCGAGATCATGCTGCCCTTGTGCAGCTCGTTCGGGCCGTAGACGTTGAAGAACTTCAACCCCGCCCACTGCGGCGGCGCTTCCTCGCCGCGCGCCAGCCGCGCCTGCACCTGCAGGTCGAAGGCGTGCTTGGAGAAGCCGTACAGGTTGAGCGGCCGCAGATCGCCGAGCAGCGCCGGGTCGTCGCTGAAGCCGTCCGCGCCGGAGGCGGCGCCGTAGGTCGCCGCCGAGGAGGCATAGAGCAGAGGCACGCGCGCGCGCGCGCACCAGTCCCAGAGCCGGCGCGGCAGCTCCACGTTGCTGCGCCAGACCAGGTCGCCGTCGCGCGCCGTGGTCTCGCTGACCGCGCCGAGATGCACCACCGCCTCGATGCCGCCCGGCCGCGGACCCGCACCCTGGTCGGCGAGGAACGCGTCGAGGGCGTCGGGGGCGATGATCCGCTCCGGCGGATGGCGGGCGATGTTGCGCCACTTGTCGCCGCTGCCGAGCCAGTCGACGATGCAGGTCCGCTGCCCCCGCGCGGTCAGCGCCGCCAGCAGGCAGGACCCGATGAAGCCGGCGCCGCCGGTGACGAGGATCATGCGTCCTCCTTACAGGGTCGCGGCGTACAGGGCGAGCCGGCGCCCCGTGGGCGAATCCGGCGGCGCGCCGGACGGGGATCTTGGCGCGCTTCTCGAGCGGCACGATATGCTGCAAGGCAGACGGGAGTGATCGTGTCATGGCAGAGAGAGCGAAGTTCTTCGACGACATCGCCGGGGTCGCCGGCGGTGCCTTCTCGGCGATCGCCGGCGTCGGCGAGGAGCTGGGCGCGCTGGTGCGGACCCGCGTCGACGAGGCGCTGGCCCGGCTCGCCCTGGTGCGCCGCGAGGAGTTCGAGGTGGTCAGCGAGCTCGCGGCCCAGGCGCGCGCCGGCCAGGAACAGGCCGATACCCGGATCGCGTCGCTGGAAGCACGCCTCGCCGTCCTGGAAGGGCATCCACCCGCCGCTGTTCCCGCGGCGGCGAGCCAGGTGCCTCCCGCGGCACCGACGGAGTTCCACGACCCGCACGGCAGCGACGGCGCGCCGGGCGGCCCGCCGGCCGGCGGCTAGCGCGCGGCGCGGTCGCCGCAGCACCGCCCGGGAGCCCCGAGGCCGCGCATTTTGATGTTGCTTGCGGAGGCCGCGCGGCATCCATAGGCTGACCGACGGGGCGCTGCCCCCGGGCGGACGCGCCCTGCGAGCGTCGGAGTCGCAGAGCCCTGCCCGTCACGCAGACGTAGGGGCCCGGTGCATGCCGGGCCGTCCTCCATACTCGGGGAGCCCCGCATGCCTGCCCTGACGATTGAGACCCCCCAGACCGCCGCCAATCCGCTCGACCTGATGGAGCAGATCGTCGGCGGCTACGAGTGGGCCTTCGACCGCCGCACCGACACCGAGATGGCAGCCGAGGCACCCGGGAAATGGTGCGACTACGGATTGTATTTCTCCTGGTCGCGCGAGATCAGCGCCATGCACTTCACCTGCGCCTTCGACCTGAAGGTGCCGCCGCAGCAGCGGCGCGCGCTGTTCGAGCTGCTCGCCCTGGCCAACGAGCGGCTGTGGATCGGCCATTTCGGCATGGACCCCGACGACGGCATGCCGCTGTTCCGTCATTCCGTGCTGCTGCGCGGCGCGCCGGGCGCCTCCGCCGAGAGCCTCGAGGACATGGTCGACATCGCCATCACCGAGTGCGAGCGCTTCTACCCGGCGTTCCAGTTCGTGCTCTGGGGCGGCAAGACGCCGACCGAGGCGCTGGAGGCGGCGATGCTGGAGTGCGCCGGTGAGGCCTGAGGCCTGACGCCCATGCCTGATCCTCATGCCTGACCCTCATGCCTGATCAGGGGATCCCGCCGGTGCTGCTGCTCGGCGGCGGCCGGATGGGTGCGGCCCTGCTGCGCGGCTGGCAGGATCAGGGGCTGGAGCCGTCGATCGTGATCGACCCGGCGCCGGTGCATGTCGCAGCACCCCACCTGCGCATCGACGGGGCGAGCGCGCTGCCGGAGGGCTTCCGGCCCTCGGTGATCGTGCTCGCGGTCAAGCCGCAGGCGGCCGACGCGGCGCTGCCGGCGGTCGCGCACCTGGCCGGAGCGGCGGTGGTGCTGTCGATCATGGCCGGGCGCACCCTCGCCGGGCTGTCGGCGCAGTTCCCGGACGGTGCGCCGATCGTGCGCGCGATGCCCAACCTGCCGGCGGCGATCGGCCAGGGCATCACGGTGGCCTGCGCCGGCCCCGAGGTCGAGGACGCGCAGCGCGCGCTGTGCGACCGGCTGCTGCGCGCGGTCGGCGAGGTCGCCTGGGTCGAGGACGAGGCGCTGCTCGACCCGGTGACCGCGATCTCCGGCGGCGGGCCGGCCTACGTGTTCCTGCTGGCCGAGCTGCTCGAGGCCGCGGGACGCGAGCAGGGCCTGCCACCGGCGCTGGCGCGGCAGCTGGCGCGGCGCACGGTGAGCGGCGCCGGCGCCCTGCTGGAGGCCACCCCCACGGAGGGATCCGAGACGCTGCGCCGCGCGGTCACCAGTCCCGGCGGCACCACCGAGCAGGCGCTGGCGGTGCTGATGCAGCAGGCGGCCTGGCCGCAGAACGTCCGCGCCGCCGTGGAGGCGGCGACGCAACGCGCGCGCGCGCTGGCACGTTGACGTGCCCGTGGGTCCGGCGCCGACCTTAGCCGGTCGTCCGCCGGCGTGCCGCGCGCGACGGTCGTGCCGGGAGCGCCCGGGGGCACGACGCAACCCTCCCTCGCCTTGGAGCCCGAAGCATGGATGACGAGCAGTTCGACGCGGCGCTGGTCGGCATGGCGATGACCCAGGCGGAGTCGCTGGGCTGGCCGCGCATGACGGTGGTCGACGCCGCCCGCGAGGCCGGCCTGCCGCTGGACCGGGCGCGCGAGCGGTTCCCGGTGCGCGCCTGCGTGCTGACCAGGCTGGGCCTGCAGGCGGACCGGGCGGCGCTCGCCGGGGACGCGATCACCGGCACCGTGCGCGAGAGGCTGTTCGACGCGCTGATGCGGCGCTTCGACGTGCTGCAGCAGCATCGCGGCGGCGTCCGCGCGCTGCTTCGCAGCCTGCCGCTGGACCCGGCGCTGGCGCTGATGCTGGCGGCCGAGACCGGGCGCAGCATGGCCTGGATGGCGCAGGCCGCCGGCCTCGGCACCGACGGCCTCGCCGGCGCGCTGCGGGTCGCGGGCCTCGTCGGGGTGTGGATGCGGACCCTGCGCGCCTGGGAGCGCGACGACAGCCCCGACCTCTCCGGCACCATGGCGGCGCTCGACCGCGCGCTCGACCGCGCGGAGTCGTTCGGCCGCATGCTCGGCGGCAACGTGGTGCCGGTGGAGGATGGGCCGGTGGAAGACGGGCCGGTGGAAGATGGGCCGCCGACGCCGGCGCTGATCTCGCCCGAGATCTGACCGGCGGGAGGGCCGATCGGCCGGGGCTTGCCGAGCCTGCCTGCGCCGACCTATCAAGAGCCGCGCCGGATCGGCCGATGGGGCGTAGCCAAGCGGTAAGGCAGCGGATTTTGATTCCGCCATGCGGAGGTTCGAATCCTCCCGCCCCA
>CAXTNB010000269.1:0-3388 GCA_964245385.1 uncultured Acetobacteraceae bacterium
GCTGCGCGGTGCGGCTCGCAGCGCCGCGACGTTGCCGCGCAAGGCCTCCAGGGCGGCACGATCGGTCTCGAAGAACACCGCCCGCGCGGCGCCGCGCGACAGCGCCTCCAGCCCCAGCGCGCCGCTGCCGGCGAAGCCGTCCAGCACCGCGCAGCCTTCGATGGGATCCGCCCACGGCGCGTGCGCCAGCATGTCGAACAGCGCCTGGCGGACCCGGTCGGCGGTCGGCCGCGTCGCGGCCGAGCGGGGTGCGGCGATGCTGCGGCCGCGCCAGGCCCCGGCGACGATGCGCATCTAGGGGATGCTCATCCGGGCGGTCGGGCTGCCGCTCCCGGCCTCGGCTGCACCCCCCCGACCTGCCCCCGCAGCACCTTGCCCTTCACCTCCTCCACCTCGCGACGCAGCAGCGTGCCGAGCTGGAACGGCCCGTAGGCGGTGCGGATCAGCCGCGAGACGTGCAGGTTCAGGCTCTCCATCACCCGACGCACCTCGCGGTTGCGTCCCTCCCTGAGTGCGACCGTCAGCCAGGCGTTGTCGCCCTTGCGGCTGTCGAGCCCGGCCTCGATCGGGCCGTAGCGCACGCCCTCGACCTGCGCACCCTCGGCCAGCGCCGCCAGCCTGCGCTCGTCGACCACGCCGTACACCCGCACCCGGTAGCGCCGGATCCAGCCGTTCGCCGGCAGCTCGAGGCGGCGCGCCAGACCGCCGTCGTTGGTCAGCAGCAGCAGCCCCTCGCTGCTCAGGTCGAGCCGTCCGACGCTGATCACCCGCGGCAGGCCGGGCGGCAGGGAGGCGAACACCGTCGGGCGGCCCTGCGGATCGCGATGCGTGGTCACCAGCCCGTCCGGCTTGTGGTATCGCCACAGTCTGGCGCGGTCCGGCGCCTCGACCACCTGCTGATCGACGCGCACGATGTCGCCGGGCTGCACGAAGCTGGCCGGGTGGCGGACGACCGCGTTGTTCAGCCTCACCCGGGCCTCGGCCAGCAGCTTCTCCGCGTCCCGCCGGCTGGCGACGCCGGCGCGCGCCAGCCACTTGGCGATGCGCTCGCCGCGCTCCCCGGCCGGCGCGGGGTCCGCGCCGGCGGGATCGGGCGCATCGGCGTCGGCCGGGCCGGTGCCGGTCATCCGCGTCCGGCCTCGTCCACCAGGGCCGCGAAGACCCGGGCGTCGCCGGCATCGATCAGGAACTCCGGATGCCATTGCAGGCCGAGGCAGAAGCGCAAGCTCGGGTCCTCGATGCCCTCGATCACCCCGTCGGGAGCCACGGCGTTGACCCGTGCCGCACCCGGATCGCGCACCGCCTGATGGTGCGACGAGTTCACCATCATGCCCTCGCTCCCCACGATCCGGTGCAGCATCGTCCCCGGCAGGATCCGCACCGCGTGGCCCGGCTGGTGACGCGGGTTTGACTGCTCGTGCGGCAGGGCCGCCGCCACCTCGTCGGGCAGGTGCTGGATCAGCGTGCCGCCGAGTGCGACCGCCAGCAGCTGCTGGCCGCCGCAGATCCCGAGCGTCGGCATGTCGCGCGCGAGTGCCGCGCGCAGCAGGGCGAGCTCGGCGGCGGTGCGGCCGGCCTTGAGCACGACGCTCCGGTGCCGCGCGCCGCCGTCGTAGAGCGCGGGATCGACGTCGAACGCGCCGCCGGTGACGACCAGCGCGTCGATGCGCTCGAGCGTCTCGCCGGCCAGGCTCGCATGATGCGCCAGCGCCACCGGCAGGCCGCCGGCGTCGGCGATGCTGTCCATGTAGTTCTCGCGCAGCGCGTACCAGGGATAGGCGGAGTAGCCCGTCCTGCCGTCGGAGGCGGGCTTCTCGCTGTCGAGGGTGACGCCGATCACCGGCCGGTTGCGTTTCATGACGTCTTGCTAGAGCAACAGCGGCCGGCATGGAAATCCGCATCGTCGGCGGGAGGGCGTGGTGACGGAAGAGGGGCCGATGGCGCTGGCGCTGCACGAGGCGCGTGAGGCGGGCGCGCGCGGCGAGGTGCCGGTGGGCGCGGTGGTGCTGTCGCCGGACGGCACCGTGCTGTCGCGCGAAGGCAACCGGGTGCAGGCGCTGCACGACGCCGCCGCCCATGCCGAGCTGCTGGCCCTGCGCGCGGCGTCGGCGCGGCTGCGCAGCCCGCGCCTGACCGGCTGCACGCTGGTGAGCAGCCTCGAGCCATGTCCGATGTGCGCCGGAGCGGCGGTGCATTTCCGCGTCGCCCGGCTGCTGTTCGGCGCCTACGACCCGAAGGGAGGCGCCGTCGAGCACGGCCCGCGCCTGTACCACCGGCCGGACTGCCTGCACCGCCCCGAGGTGATCGGCGGCATCCGCGAGCGCGAGTGCGCGGCGCTGCTGCGCGCGTTCTTCGCCGACCGGCGCGACTAACCAAGGTTTCATCGCCGCGTATGGGTGGATGCGCGCCCGGCATCCCTATGTTGCCTCCATCTCATGGCGCGCGCGAGCGCATCTCGAAGGCAGCAGGAACATCATGGCTCATTCCCAGCATCCCGATCCGTCGCCCGCCGGCCCTCCGTCCGCATCGGGCCGGCGACGCGGCACGCGCCACGGCCTCGCGGCACTGCTGCTCGCCGGAACCATGCTGGGCGCCTCGCCGGCCGGCTGGGCGAGCCCGCCGGCGCCGGGCCAGGCCGCGGGGGCGCTCAGCCCGCCGCTGCCGGCGCCGCGGCTCGCGGACTTCACCGGGCTGGTGAAGCAGGTGAAGCCCGCCGTGGTCTCGATCACCTCGATCCTCAAGGCGGACGCGGTCGAGGATGAGGAGGGCAGCGGCCATCCGCAGCTGCCGTTCCCGTTCCCGTTCCAGGTGCCGCAGAACCCGCATCGCACGGTCGAGGCGCGGGGCTCAGGCTTCATCATCTCGCCCGACGGCCTCGTGGTCACCAACAACCACGTGGTCAAGGGCGCGACCTCGGTCACCGTGGCACTCGATGACGGCACCTCGCTGACCGCCAAGGTGGTCGGCCGCGACAGCCGCACCGACCTCGCGCTGCTGCGCATCAAGCCGAGCGGCCGGCTGCCCTTCATCCAGCTGGGCGATTCCGACGACGTGCAGCCCGGCCAGTGGGTGGTCGCGGTCGGCAATCCGTTCGGGCTCGGCGGCACCGTCACCGCCGGCATCGTCTCGGCGCGCGGACGCGACATCGGCGAGGGTCCCTACGACTCCTTCCTGCAGATCGACGCGCCGATCAACATGGGCAACTCCGGCGGTCCGCTGTTCAACCAGGACGGCAAGGTGGTGGGCGTGAACACCGCGATCTTCTCGCCGTCCGGCGGCTCGGTCGGCATCGGCTTCGCGATCCCGTCCGACGTCGTGCGCAACGTGGTGGCGCAGCTGCAGGCGCACGGCAAGGTGACGCGCAGCTACCTCGGCGTCGAGGCGCAGC
>CAXTNB010000269.1:3398-4124 GCA_964245385.1 uncultured Acetobacteraceae bacterium
CTGCCGAACCCGGCCGGGGCGCCCGCCGGCGCCCGGGTCGCCAGCGTCAGCCAGGATTCGCCCGCCGAGAAGGCCGGCATCAAGCCGGGCGACGTGCTCACCGCGATCAACGGCCAGACGGTGGCGACGCCGCGCGACCTCGCCATCAAGGTGGCGGCGGTGACGCCCGGCAGCGACGCCAAGCTCAGCGTCATCCGCAACGGCTCGGTGCAGACGGTCAGCGCCCGTCTCGCGACACTCGGCCGCGATGCCGGCGGCGGCGGCCCCGAGGACGGGCAGCCGGACGCGAGCCACGGCTCCATCGGCGTCGCCCTGGCCGCCCTGACCCCGGACCTGCGCCAGCAGCTCGGTCTGGACGACAGCGTGCACGGGGTGGTGGTGCACGGGGTGAAGCCGGGCTCGCCGGCCGACCAGGCGGGCATCCGCCCGGGCGACGTCATCCTGGGCGTCGGCAGCCAGCTGGTGAGCTCGCCGCGCGACGCGGTCACCGCGGTGCACGCCGCCCTGAAGCACGACCAGAGTGTCGCGCTGCGCATCCTGCGCGACGGGCGCGGCGCCTTCGTCGCGGTGTCGCCGTCCGGTCCGGACGCGAGCGGCGACGGCAGCGGCGCCGCGTCAGGCGACGACGACGGCGGCGCCGACAGCCAGGACGGCCAGCAGGGCTGATCCCGGCGCTCGGCGCCTACGGGATGGGGGCCTGGGGCCTCAGGCCCCAGCGGGTCCAGG
>CAXTNB010000270.1:0-352 GCA_964245385.1 uncultured Acetobacteraceae bacterium
CAGGCGCCGGCCGCGGCTGAACGAGGACTTGGCACTCTCCACGTAGCGGCCGGCCGCGTCGTTCAGCCGCGGCCGGCGCCTGGACGGGCTGCGCATCGTCATCGACTGCGCGCACGGTGCGGCCTATCGGGTGGCACCCACCGCGCTGTGGGAACTCGGTGCGGAGGTGGTGCAGATCGGCTGCACGCCCGACGGCCTGAACATCAACCGCGGCTGCGGCTCCACCAACCCGGCCACGCTGAGTGCGGCGGTGCTGCAGCATCGCGCCGATCTCGGCATCGCGCTCGACGGCGACGCCGACCGGCTGGTGATCGCCGACGAGCGCGGCCGGCTGATCGACGGCGACCAGATC
>CAXTNB010000270.1:362-4123 GCA_964245385.1 uncultured Acetobacteraceae bacterium
CACCGCGGTCGGCGACCGCTACGTGGTCGAGCGCATGCGCGAGGTCGGGATGAATCTCGGCGGCGAGCAGTCGGGCCACATGGTGCTGTCCGACTTCGCCACCACCGGCGACGGGCTGGTCGCCGCCCTGCAGGTGCTGTCGGTGCTGGTCGAGCGCGCGCGCCCGGCGAGCGAGGTGTGCCGCATGTTCGAGCCGTTCCCGCAGAAGCTGCGCAACGAGCGCTTCCGCGGCGTCTCGCCGCTGCGCGACGCCGGCGTGATCGAGGCGCGGCGCTGGGCGGAGGACCTGCTCGGCAGCTCGGGCCGGCTGCTGCTGCGCGAGAGCGGCACCGAGCCGCTGGTCCGGGTGATGGCGGAGGCGGAGGACGCGGCACTGGTCGACCAGGTGGTCGAGGGGCTGTGCACCGCGATACGGCGCGTCTCGCTGGCGGCCTGAGGGAGCCCGCGATGCCGCGCGCCGCCTCGGGTCGGGTCCTGGTGATCGCCGGCAGCGACTCCGGCGGCGGCGCCGGCGTGCAGGCCGACATCAAGACCGTCACCGCACTCGGAGGCTACGCCGCCACCGCGATCACCGCGCTGACGGCGCAGGACACGCACGGGGTGCACGGCGTGCTGCCGGTGCCGCCGGAGTTCGTGCGGCTGCAGATCGACTGCGTGCTCGACGATATCGGCGCCGACGCCTTCAAGACCGGGATGCTCGACCGGGCGGAGATCATCACCGTGGTGGCCGAGCGCATCGCGACCAGACCCGAGCTGCCGTTCGTGCTGGACCCGGTGATGGTGGCCAAGGGAGGGGCGAGGCTGATGCAGCACGAGGCGCTCGGCAGCCTCAAGCGCAGCCTGCTGCCGCACGCGACCCTGCTGACCCCGAACCTGCCGGAGGCCGAGCTCCTCGCCGGGTTCGCCATCCACGGCCTCGACGACATGCGCAGCGCCGCGGCGCAGCTGCTCACGCTGGGGGTGCCGGCGGTGCTGCTCAAGGGCGGTCATCTGCCGGGTGCCGAGGTGTTCGACCTGCTGGCGACGGAGCACGGGGTGGAGGTTTTCCGGGCGCCGCGGATCGACAGCCGTCACACCCACGGCACCGGATGCACGCTGGCCAGCGCGATCGCGACCGGTCTGGCGCAGGGGCTGGGCCTGCGCGACGCGGTGCTGCGCGCGCGCGTCTACCTGCGTCGCGCGATGCAGCACGCACCCGGCTACGGCGGCGGCCACGGCCCGCTCAGCCACGGCGTGACCCTGGATCCGGCCCTGCTGGAGACATGATCCGGCGTATCCTGCCCGCCCTGCTATCGGCCCTGCTGCCGGCGCTGATCCTGGCGGGCTGCGACGGCGGTCCGCAGGCCTGCCGGGTGGACAAGCTGGCCGACCTGCCGCTGCTCGCCGGCAGGAGGATCCCGGCGGTGCAGGCCAGCCTGGACGGCCGCAAGGTCGTGCTGTTCATCGATACCGGTGCTGCGATGTCGATCATCACCCGGAGTGCCGCCGACCGGTTCGGCCTCTACGGCGGAGCCGATGGCGGCAGCGTCATGGTGCGCGGCATCGGCGGCACGGTGTTCGCGCAGCTGGCGACCATCCACCGCCTGGGCCTCGGCCACGGCATCGCCCGCGAGATCACCATGCCGGTCGCGGGGGAACTGGGAGGGCCGGTCGAGGGCATGCCGGTGCTCGGCCTGTTCGGTGCCGACTTCCTGTCGAACTACGACGTCGACATCGACGTGCCCGGACATCATTTCGCGATGTACGCGCTGCGAGGCTGCGGCTCGGCGATCCAGCCGGTCGACGGCCCGTATTTCGAGGTGCCGTTCCGTCTCGACGCCACCAAGATCGAGCTCGACCTGAAGCTCAACGGCAAGCCGGTCCAAGGCTTCCTCGACACCGGCGCCACGCGCACGCTGATCACCCCGGACGATGCCAGGCGTGCCGGAGTGAGCAGCCAGGCGCTGTCGCAGGATCGCGTCGGACACGCGGTCGGCATCGACGCCAGTCCGCTCGACATGCGGCTGCACCGCTTCGGCAGCCTGGAGATCGGCGCCGAGCGGATGAACAACTTCCCGTTCGTGGTCGCCGACGCCGACATCGACGACATGATCCTGGGCGACGACTTCCTGCGCTTCAACCGGGTCTGGATCTCCTACCCGCTGCAGCGCCTGTTCATCCAGCCCGCCGCCCACGACCCGATGGTGCATCAGGGCGAGTGATGCCCCGACGCCGCGGCCGCTGCGGCTCAGGCGCGGGCGAGCGCTTCCTCGCCGTCGACGGTCGCCGCCACGGCGTGCACCACCGAGGCGACGCGCACCGCGGCCTGCACCTGCTCGGTGGTCAGGCCATGGTCGCGCAACACCTTCTCGTGGCTCTCGATGCACATGCCGCATCCGTTCACCGCCGAGACCGCGAGCGACCACAGCTCGAAATCGACCTTGTCGACGCCGGGCCGGCCGATCACGTTCATGCGCAGCCGCGCCGGCAGGTTGGCGTAGTCGCCGCCGGCCAGGTGCACGAAGCGGTAATAGACGTTGTTCATCGCCATGATCGAGGCGGCGGCCTTGGCGGCGGCGAGCGCCTCGGGGCTGAGCTTCGGGCCGAACTCGGCCAGGATCGCGCGGGTGACCGCGGCGTTGCGCGAGGCCAGGGCGGAGACGATGAAGGTGCCCGCGAGCTGCTGCGGCGTCAGCAGCGTCTCAGCGGCGAGCGAGCCCAAATTGAGCTTCAGGTCCTTGGCGTACTCCGGAATCCAGCTCTTGATCGTCTCGATCGACATGACAGGTCCTCGTGGCGGTGGATGAACGAACCTCAGGCGGCAGGCTTCAGGTGCGCCTCGCCCTGGCTCCAGTTGCACGGGCACAGCTCGTCGCTCTGCAGCGCGTCGAGCACGCGCAGCACCTCCTGCGGATTGCGGCCGACCGAGAGGTCGTTGACGCTGGCGAAGCGGATGATGCCCTGCGGATCGACCAGGAAGGTGGCCCGCATGGCGACGCCCTCGTTGCGGTCGAGCACGCCGAGCGCGGTGCTGAGCGCGCGCTTGCCGTCGGCCAGCATCGGGATCTCCAGGTGGCGGAGATCGTCGTGGTTGAGGCGCCAGTTCAGGTGCACGAACTCGCTGTCGATCGAGACGCCGTAGACCACGGTGTCGCGATCGGCGAACTCGCCGCTCAGCTTGCCGAAGGCGACGATCTCGGTCGGGCAGACGAAGGTGAAGTCCTTGGGCCAGAAGAACACCAGCTTCCACTTGCCGGCGTCGCTGGCGTCGCTGATCTCGGTGAACGCGCTCTTCAGCTCGAGCCCGGCAGCGCCGCCCTTCACCGCCTTGAGGTTGAAGCTCGGGAAATGGTCGCCGATCGTCAGCATGCAGAGGATCCCTTCTCGCGCGGAGGCATGTCCGCAGCACCCGGAGGCCTGCCGTGCCCAGTCTATTAGGGTGCAGTGCAGCATTTTCCAATCGTCACCGTCGTTTTCGTGACCGCAGCACGCGGCGCGCGGCTACCTGACCACCGGCAGGGTGATCGTGCTGCTGTCCTGGACGTGGATCTCGGCGGCCTGATAGTCCGCCGGCTTGGCGAGGAAGATGTTGTCGACGTAGCGCTGCGGGTTGCGGTCGTAGAGCGGGAACCAGCTCGACTGGATCTGCACCATGATCCGATGCCCTGGCAGGAAGCTGTGGTCCACGTTGGGCAGGCGAAGCGTGTAGGGCACGGTCTTGCCGGCGGGGATCGCGCTCGGGTGCGCCGGGTCGTCGCGGTAGCGGCCGCGCAGGATGTCCA
>CAXTNB010000271.1:0-442 GCA_964245385.1 uncultured Acetobacteraceae bacterium
GGCGCGCTGCCGCGACTGGGGCGGGGAGGTGATACGCGGCGAGGCGCGCTGCGTCGGACGGCGCGCGGTCGCGGTGGGCGAGCGCGTGCTGCGCGCGCCGCGGCTGGTGGTCGCCACCGGCTCGCGTCCGCGCCTGCCGGCGATCGAGGGGCTGTCCTCGGTGCCGTTCCTGACCAACGAGACGCTGTTCGACCTGCGCGAGCTGCCGCGTCACCTGCTCGTGCTGGGCGGCGGCTGCGTCGGCGTGGAGATGGCGCAGGCGTTCCGGCGGCTCGGAGCCGCGGTGACGCTGGTGGAGCAGGATCGTCCGCTGCCCCGCGAGGATGCGGAGGCGGCGGCGCTGGTGCTGCGCCGGCTCGCCGGCGAGGGTGTGGAGATCCGCGCCGGCACCGCCGTCGCCGCCGTGCGCGCCGCGTCCGAGGGGGTGCGGCTGACGCTCGCC
>CAXTNB010000271.1:452-4115 GCA_964245385.1 uncultured Acetobacteraceae bacterium
ACCCGCACGTGCTGGCGCTGGGCGACTGCCGGGAAGGTCCGCGCCTCACCCACGCGGCGGCGGAGGACGGCGCGGTCGCGGTGATGCGCGTGGCCCTCGGCCTGCCGGCGCGGGTGCGTCCGGCGACCCTGTCGTGGGTCACCTACACCGATCCCGAGCTGGCGCAGGTGGGGCTCACCGAGGCGGCGGCGCGGCGCCTGCATCGCGAGGTGCGGGTGGTGCGGCAGCGCCTGGCGGACGTCGACCGGGCGGTGTGCGAGGGCGAGAGCGGCGGCTTCGCCAAGCTGGTGCTGGCCGGCGGCCGCCCGGTCGGGGTCACCCTGGTCGGCGCCGGCGCCGGCGAGCTGGCGCTGCCCTGGGTGATGCTGCTGTCGCGCCGCACCTCGCTGTGGGGTCTGTCCGGCGCGGTGGTGCCCTATCCGACGCTGTCGGAGCTTTCCAGGGCGCTCGCCTTTTCCGCCTTCGAGGACCGCCTGTTCGGCCCCTGGACCCGGCGCTGGGCGCGGCTGGTCACGGCGCTGCGCCGGTGACGCCGCGACCGTCGTCACGACCGGGCCTTGTCGGGCTGGCGGGGCCGCACCCATCTCCGCCCTGCATCAGGACCGCCCCAGCATGACCGACGCCGCACGGCTCGACCCCGGCAAGTTCCGCGACCCGCGACACACCGCGCGCGGCGAGCCTCGCGCCGGCGTCGCGCTGTCGGGGCTGCGCACGCTGTGGTTCAACACCGGCACGCTGTGCAACATCGCCTGCGCGCGCTGCTACATCGAGAGCTCGCCCTCCAACGACGCGCTCTCCTACCTGAGTGCCGAGGAGGTCGCGCGCTACCTCGACGAGGTCGAGGCGCTGGGCTGGGACACGCGCGAGATCGGCTTCACCGGCGGCGAGCCGTTCCTGAACCGCGAGCTCGCGGCGATGCTCGACGACGCGCTGGGCCGCGGCCGCACGGCGCTGGTGCTGACCAACGCGATGCGGCCGATGCGGCTGCACGAGGCGGCGCTGCTGCGGCTGCGCGAGCGGCACGGCGACCGCCTGACGCTGCGCGTCAGCCTCGACCACCACACGGCGGCGGTCCACGAGGCGGAGCGCGGCGCCGGCAGCTGGCCGATCGCGCTCGACGGGCTGCGCTGGCTCGACCGGCACGGCTTCCGCCACGCCGTCGCCGGCCGCCTGCTCGCCGGCGAGGACGAGGCGGCGTCGCGCGACGGCTACGCCCGGCTGTTCGAGAGCCTCGGCGTGCGCATCGACGCCGCCGACCGCGCCCGGCTGGTGCTGTTCCCGGAGATGGACGCGACCGCCGACGTGCCGGAGATCACCGAGGCCTGCTGGAGCATACTGGGCCGCAGCCCGGACCAGCTGATGTGCGCCAGCAGCCGCATGGTGGTGAAGCGTCGCGGTGGCGCGCCGAGCGTGGTGGCGTGCACGCTCACGCCGTACGCGCCGGGCTTCGACCTCGGCCCGACGCTGCGCGACGCCGCCGGCACGGTGATGCTGAACCACCCGCACTGCGCGCGCTTCTGCATGCTGGGCGGCGCCAGCTGCAGCGGCTGATCGGCGTCGCGACCGAACTAGGCCGGCGCGCCGACTTGCCGCGACGGTGCCGCCTCGGCGAAGGCCTCGTGCGCCTCGCAGGCGGCGAAGATGCGGTCGATGATCGGCGTGCCCGGCACCTCGATCCTGAAGATCGGCAGCACGATCTTGATGCTGGCGAGGCAGATGTCGGCGATCGTGATGCCGTCGCCGTGGCAGAACGCGCCGGCGCCGGCATCGCTCGCCAGGCGCTGCTCGAACGCCCGCAGCCCGGTCGTGAACCAGTTGACGCGCCAGGCGCGCGCGGCGTCCGCGTCGAACCGCGCCTCCTCGGTCAGGTACTTCATCACCCGCGGCACGATCAGCGGATGCGTGTCGGCCGCCAGCATCGCCGCCAGCGAGCGCACCCTGGCGCGCTCGAGCGGCGTTGGCGGCAGCAGCGGCGACGCAGGATGGATCTCCTCGAGATATTCCAAGATGGCGAGCGACTGCGTGATCGGCGATCCCGGCGCCGCCTCGCGATCGATCAGCGCCGGGATCGCGCCGAGCGGATTGATCCTGAGGAAGTCCTCGCCGCGCTGCTCGCCGGCGTCGATGTTCACGAAGCGCTCCTGCGCCACCAGGCCCTTCAGGTTGAGCGCCACCCGCACCCGGTAGGTCGCCGAGGTGCGCCAGTACGCGAACAGTTCGAAGCGGGCCGCGTCGCTCATGATGCCGATCCTTGCTGCGAGGTCCGGATCGACTAGTCCGGACCCTCCCGGCTGTCCAGGCGCGGCGGCGGCGCGCGCCCGGCCAGCACCTGGCGTAGCGTCGCGATCGCGTCCCACAGCTCGGCGTAGCGCAGCGTGAGCGGGGTGACACCGAAGCGCAGGATGTCGGGCGGCCGGAAATCCCCGATCACGCCGCGCTCGATCAGCGCCCGCATCACCGCTCCGGCCTCGGGATGGCGCAAGCAGACCTGGCTGCCGCGCGCCGCCTCCGCCTCGGGGGTGATCAGCTCGAGCCCCATCTCCGGACAGAGCTGCGCGGCCAGCCGCATCAGGATCGAGGTCTGGCGCAGCGATTTCGCGCGCAGCGCCGGCATCGGCGCCCGCAGCGCGATCTCGACGCCGACCTGCAGCGCCGTCATCGCCAGGATCGAGGGCGTGCCGACGGTGGCGCGGACGATGCCGGGAGCCGGCCGGTAGCCGTCGTGGAAGCCGAACGGGTCGGCGTGGCCGAGCCAGCCGGTGAGCGGGAAGCGCGCCTGGGCCTGCCAGCGCTGCGCCACGTACAGGAACGCCGGGGCGCCGGGGCCGCCGTTGAGGAACTTGTAGCCGCAGCCGACCGCGAGGTCCGCGTCCGACGCGGCCAGATCCACCGGCACCGCGCCGGCGGAGTGCGCCAGGTCCCACAGCACCAGCGCGCCGGCCGCGTGCGCCGCCGCGGTGACCGCCGCCATGTCGTGCATCGCCCCGCTGCGGTAGTTCACGTGGGTCAGCATCAGCACCGCGACGTCCGCGTCGAGTGCCGCCGTGATTGCGCCCGGATCCGCGAGCCGCAGCGCGTGCCGATCGCCGAGCAGCCCGACCAGGCCCTCGGCGACGTACAGGTCGGTCGGGAAGTTGCCGCGCTCGGACAGGATCACGCGCCGCTCCGGCCGCAGCGCCAGCGCCGCGGCGAGCAGCTTGAACAGGTTCACCGAGGTGGAGTCCGACGCGATCACCGTGCCGGGCGGAGCGCCCAGCAGCCGGCCGATCTGGTCGCCCAGGCGCTGCGGCAGGTCGATCCAGCCGCGGTCCCAGGAGCGGATCAGCCCGTCGCCCCATTCCCGGCGCAGCATCGCCGCGACCCGCCCCGGCGTCTCGCGCGGCAGCGCGCCCAGCGAGTTGCCGTCGAGATAGACGATGCCGTCGGGCAGCACGAACTCGTCGCGGAACGAGGCCAGCGGATCGGCCCGGTCCAGCGCCTCCAGCTCCGCCCGGGTGATCGCCATGCCCGCCCGGACGGATCAGGGGGCGCCGTGCGAGGCGGCGGCGTAGGGATGGGTCGAGGAGAGCGGGTCGGCGATGAGGCTGGCGAGGCTCATGCTGCCGAAGCTGATCAGCAGGAAGCCGCCGGCCAGCGAGAAGTTCTTCAGGAAGTCCCAGAACA
>CAXTNB010000272.1:0-2602 GCA_964245385.1 uncultured Acetobacteraceae bacterium
GAGGCCCGGGGAGAGCAGCACCGTCGGCGCGCCGGCCGCTTCGGGCTCCAGCAGATCGAAGCCCAGGATGTCGCTCACCGGCGCCCGAGATGGGCGATGGTGGCGATCTCCACCAGTGCCGCGGGCTTCACC
This sequence comes from uncultured Acetobacteraceae bacterium, assembly GCA_964245385.1. Taxonomy (GTDB): domain Bacteria; phylum Pseudomonadota; class Alphaproteobacteria; order Acetobacterales; family Acetobacteraceae; genus Lichenicoccus. Next base: position 133 of record CAXTNB010000272.1, read on the forward strand.
AGGCCGCACTGGATGCAGTAGCGCGCCGGCTTGTCGCCGGGGAAGTACTCCGCGTAGACGGCGTTGAGTGCTGCGTAGTCGGCCCAGTCGCGCAGGAAGATCATGTTGAAGGTCACGTCCGCCAGGCTGCCGCCGGCGGCGGCGATCACCCGGCCGATGCTCTCCAGCACGTGCCGCGTCTGCGCCGCCGCGTCGCCCGGATGCACCACCTCGTTGTCGGCGTCGAACGGCAGCGTGCCCGACACGTAGACCACGCCGTCGGCCAGCGCGCCGGGCGAGAACGGCGCGATCGGCGTCGGGCTGCCGGGCGGGATGATCGGCTGCATCGGCATGATCGGCTGCTCCTCAGTCCGCGAGCTGGCCGACCGCGCCGCAGAAATCGGCGACGTTGGACACCCAGCCGAAGAAGGTCTCGATGTTGTAGAGGGCGGCCTTCTGCACGAACTCGGGTCCGGCCTGGTGGGTGGCGTCCTCCAGCACGATGCCGAAATACTCCAGGAAGAAGCCGTCGCGCAGGGTGGATTCGACGCACACGTTGGTGGCGATGCCGGTGAACACCAGCGTGCGTATGCCGCGCGCGCGCAGCAGCGAGTCCAGCTGGGTGTTGTAGAAGGCGCTGTAGCGCGGCTTGGCGATCACGATGTCGCCGGGCTGCGGCGTCAGCGCGTCGACCAGCGCGTAGTCCCAGCTGCCCTTGGCGAGCAGGCTGCCGGCGAGCTCCGGCCGCCTGCGCATGGTCTTGAGCGCGTTCGACTTGTGGTAGTTCGGCGAGCCCGGGCCGCCGGCCTCGACGTAGTCCGGATCCCAGCCGTTCTGGAAGTAGACCACCGTCATGCCGGCGGCGCGCGCGGCCGCCACCGCCTTGACGATCGCCAGGGTCGCGTGCTGCGCGCCGCCGATGTCGAAGCCGGCGATGTCGAGGTAGCCGCCCTTGCTGGCGTAGGCGTTCTGCATGTCCACCACGACCAGCGCCGCGTGGCGCGGATCCAGCGACAGCGCTTCCGGGCGCGCCGGCAGGGTGACGCGGCGCGCGGCGGCGCCGGGCTCCAGCGTCGCGGTGCCGGGGGTGTCGACGGTCATTCAGGCGGCCTCCGAGCCCGGCGCGACGTGGGCGCGGGTGGTCATCAGCGGCTGGATGCGGGTGCCGAACGCCTCGACGCCGCGGACGAACTCGTCGAACACCAGCAGCACGCCCTCGGTGCCCTCGACGCTCGCCACCTCGTCGAGCAGGCGCGCGACGGTGGCGTAGGCGCCGACCAGCGTGCCCATGTTGATGTTCACCGCCGAGGTGGGGTTGGCCATCTGGCGCACGTTGGTGTCGGCACCCGAGCTGGTGTCGGCGGCACTCTGGTCGACCAGCCAGCGCACCGCCTCGGTGTCGACGCCGGACTTGTACAGCTCCCACTTCGCCGTCGCCGCCTCGTCGGTCTCGTCGGCGATGATCATGAACAGCGCGTAGCAGGTCACCCGGCGTCCGGTGCGCGCGGTCGCGGCCAGCAGCTTGCGTGCCGCCGGCGCGAAGGCGGTGGGCGTGTTCACCCCCTTGCCGAAGCAGAAATTATAGTCGGCGTAGGTCGCGGAGAACATCATGCCGGCGTCGCTCTGGCCGGCGCAGATGATCTTCATCTGTGCCTGCGGACGCGGGCTGAGCCGGCAGTCCTGCATCTGGAAGAACTCGCTCTTGCGGTCGCAGCGCCCGGTCTCCCACAGCTCGCGCAGGATCTGCACGTACTCGGCGACGAACTCGTAGCGCCGGGCGAAGTAGGTGTCGCCCGGCCAGAGCCCCATCTGCGCGTATTCCGGCTTCTGCCAGCCGGTGATCACGTTCAGCCCGAAGCGGCCGTGCGAGATGCTGTCGATGGTCGCCGCCATGCGGGCGGCGATGGCGGGCGGGATGGTCAGCGTCGCCACGGTGGCGAACAGCTGGATGCGGCTGGTCACCGCGGCGAGGCCGGCCATCAGCGTGAAGCTGTCCAGGTTGTGGTCCCAGAACTCGGTCTCGCCGCCGAAGCCGCGCAGCTTGATCATCGACAGCGCGAAGTCCAGCCCGTGCCGCTCGGCGCGCTGCACCACCTCGCGGTTGAGGTCGAAGCTCGGCATGTATTGCGGCGCGGTACGCGAGATCAGCCAGCCGTTGTTGCCGATCGGGATGAAGACGCCGATTTTCATGCCGCACTCCGCGGGGGTTGGCCCGCAGGAGGCAAGCGGCGTGCCAGGCAGCCGGTTCCGGGCCGGCTCACACCGTCGCGGACCCTTCGGTCAGGGCATCGAACAGCGCCTGCCCGTCCGGCCGACCGAGGCCGGTGCAGGCGTTCCAGCCGGGACCGGCATCGTAGCCGATCTGCGTGCCTTCCGGCTTGTTGTTGCCCTGGGTGATCTGCCTGGTCAGCGCCGCGTTCGAGCCCACCGCCGCGTACAGGAAGTCGGGCAGGAAGCCGACCGGCCTGGTTGCCTTCTCGCTGATCAGCGA
>CAXTNB010000272.1:2612-3664 GCA_964245385.1 uncultured Acetobacteraceae bacterium
CCCGCCCCCAGCCGCGCCCCCCCGCTGGTGCCGCCGACCCCCTCCGTCGTGCCGGCCACCACCACCACGTAGCCGCTGGCCGGCGCCGCGTTGCCGGCGACGTCGGGCACGCCGCGACCCTTGCGGCCGCCATTGACGCTGACCGGCAGCCCGGCATGCGCCTGGAACGCCGGCACCGCGAACAGGTCGCTGATGCCGCCGCCGGTGCCGCTGCTGGAGTCGTTCCACACCACCTCGTGGCTGATCGAGCTGGCGCCGGCGGTGACGTGGGTGCCGCCGCAGCCGCTCGCGTTCGGCGAGGAGGCCGGGCAGTCGACATGCGCCTTGCCGTCGGTGGCGAGGTTGTCGCCCGAGGCGACGTAGACCGAGAGGCCGAGTGCCGCGGCCTCCTGCAGCACCGAGTTCATCGTCGTCACCGCCTGCGTCTCCCAGGTGGATTCCGCGCCGCCCCAGGAGATCGAGATCACCGAGGGCTTGTTGGCGGTGTCGTGCGCCGCCTGGCTGATCGCGTCGGCGAAGCCGGAGTTGGTGTTCGGCGTGAAGTAGACCACGATCTCCGCACCCGGCGCCACGCCGCCGGCCACCTGTATGTCGAGCGCCACCTCGCCGTCCGCGTCCGATCCCGACTGGTCGTTGGTGCCGCCATCCACCGACACCGCGATCACCCGCGGCGGCTTCAGCCCCATCGCCTTGAACGCCTGCGTCGTGTCCTTGGTGCGAAAGCCGCCGCCGAGCTCGATCAGCGCGATGGTCACCCCGGCACCGGTGACGTCGGTCGGGAAGCCGTACAGCTGCCCGACCCGGTTCGGCTCGAAGCTGGCCGGCTGCGCCCGCCTCGGCCGCACGATCCGGGTGTGCGCCACCGGGCGGCCGTCGAGGCCGAGCACGGACTCCACCACGCCGTGCAGGTCGCTCGGCACCGCCAGCGTGCCGGTGCGGCCGTGATAGCTGCGGCCCTCCTCCTCGTACATCGCGAGCGTGGCGCCGAACGTCTCCTCCATGTTCTCGGACGACCCGGCGGCGCGGATCAGGCGACGTGCCGGATCCACCGA
>CAXTNB010000272.1:3674-4097 GCA_964245385.1 uncultured Acetobacteraceae bacterium
GCGGCGGAAATCCTCGCGGTGCGACACCGTGCGGTGCGACGAGAGCTGCTGCCGGCGCTCGTCGATGCTGCCGGTCAGCCTGGTCTGGTCGGTGTGATGCTGGTCGCGCGGCTTCAGGTAGACGCTGATCTCCATGCGCTGCCCCCTGGGCACCGCGCCGAGATGACGCGCGCGCGCCGGCGCCTCGCGGTGGCTGCCGGCGATCTCGATCCGCCGGGTGCTGTCGGTCGCTTCCGTCATGGCGCGTTAAATCCTTGCTACACTGCCCGGGCGGAGCTTGGCGTGACCCGAGCGACGCACGCAACGGCCCTGGCGATGTCGCGCTCGTCGATCGCGCCGATGCAGCCGATCCGGAACGACGGCGCCGCGGTCAGCTTCCCCGGGTAGATGACCACGCCCAGCTCCCGCAGCGCGTCGTAGAAG
>CAXTNB010000273.1:0-4088 GCA_964245385.1 uncultured Acetobacteraceae bacterium
GCACGCTGGGTGCCGCGAACAGGCGCTGGTGCGAGACCTCGATGATGTTGCCGCCGATGCCGCCGATCCGGGTGGCGATGTCGGCGAGCACGCCGGGACGGTCGGGGATCTCCATCAGCAGGCGGAGCAGCCGCCCGTCGCGCAGCAGCGAGCGCAGCAGCGTGTTGGCGAGGATGCGGCTGTCGATGTTGCCGCCGCAGATCGGCATCGCGACCCGCCTGCCGCGGAAACGTTCCGGATAGGTCAGCACCGCCGCCAGGGCGGCCGCACCCGCGCCCTCGGCGACCAGCTTGGCGGACTCCGCGAGCAGGGTGATGGCGTTCTCGACGGCATGTTCGGGCACCGACAGCACGGTGCCGACGCGCGCCCGGATCACCTCCAGCGGGTGGCGCCCGACCCGCATCACCGCGATCCCCTCGGCGATGGTGGCGCCGCCGGCCGGCACGATCTCGTCGCCGGGATGGCAGTTGAGCGAGGCGTGGCTCTCCACCTGCACCCCGATCACCTCCAAGTCCGGCCGCAGCCCGGCCGCCGCGGTGGCGCAGCCGGCGATCAGCCCGCCGCCGCCGACCGGCACCAGCAGCACGTCGAGCGGCCCGGCATCCTCGAGCAGCTCCAGGCCGCAGGTGCCCTGTCCGGCCATCACCGCCGGATCGTCGTAGGGATGCACGAAGACGCGCGCCTCGCTGCGGCACAGCGCGTCGGCGTGCGCGGCGGCCTCGGTGAAGTCGTCGCCGTGCAGCACGACGCGCGCACCCCAGGCGGCGGTGCGGGTGACCTTGGCCGCCGGCGTGAAGCGCGGCATCACGATGACCGCGTCGATCCCGTCCAGGCTGGCGTGGCGCGCCACACCCTGGGCGTGGTTGCCGGCGGAGACCGCGATCACGCCGCGGCGCCTCTCCTCGGCCGTCAGCAGGGCCAGCTTGTTGGCGGCGCCGCGCTCCTTGAAGGAGCCGATCGCCTGCAGGTTGTCGAGCTTGAGCGTGATGGCAGCACCGGTCGCGCGCGACAGCGACTCCGAGACCAGCGTCGGGGTGCGGATGATGCGTCCCTCGATGCGCGCGGCGGCGGCGCGGACATCGTCAGGACCGATCAACGCCGCCTCGTCGGGCTCCCGCCCTCACTTCCGCCTTCAGCCATAGCGTATCGCGAGGATCTCGTAGGTGCGGTCGCCGCCGGGTGCCGGCACCGAAACGTTGTCGCCCTTCTTCTTGCCGATCAGCGACTTCGCCAGCGGCGAGGACACCGAGAGCAGGCCCGACTTGATGTCCGCCTCGTAGACGCCGACGATCTGGTAGGTAGCCTCCTTGTCGGTCTCCTCGTCGACCAGGCTGACCATGGCGCCGAACTTGACGTGGTCGCCGGACAGCGTGGAGGGCTCGATCACCTCGACCGAGGACATGATCTCCTCGAGTTCCTGGATGCGGCCCTCGACGAAGGACTGGCGCTCCCGCGCGGCGTGATACTCGGCGTTCTCCGACAGGTCGCCGTGGCTGCGCGCCTCGGCGATGGCGCGGATGATCGCCGGGCGTTCCTCGCTCTTGAGCCTGCGAAGCTCGTCCTCCAGCCGGTGCAGGCCGCGGCCGGTCATCGGGAATTTCTGCAAGGCGCCAGTCCTCGGAATGCATAGGGTTGCAAGCGTTCCCGGCGACGCGGCCGCGTCAGCGTCCGGCACCTCGGGTCCGCTCAGAACGATCCACGAAAGTAGGACTGAAGCGGTGCCACTTCAAGCGGGCCTTCCCGCAGCACCGCGATGGCGTGCACCGCCGCCCGCGCCCCGGCGGTGGTGGTGTAGTGCGGGATGCCGTGGATCAGTGCCGAGCGCCGGATGTCGAAGCTGTCCGCCACCGACTGCGCGCCGGACGCGGTGTTGATCACCATCTGCACCTCGCCGCTGCGTATCGCGTCCACGCAGTGCGGCCGTCCCTGCAGCACCTTGTTGACCACCGAGACCGCGATCCCGGCCTCGCCCAGCCTGAGCGCGGTGCCGCGCGTGGCGAGGATCGAGAACCCCATCTCGACGAGCCGCCGGGCGAGGCCGGTGAGCATCGGCTTGTCGCGGTCGCGCACCGAGAGGAACACGCATCCCGCCTGCGGCAGCTTCACCCCTGCACCGAGCTGCGATTTGGCGAACGCGCGCTCGAAGCTGGCGTCGAGCCCCATCACCTCGCCGGTGGAGCGCATCTCCGGGCCGAGGATGGTGTCGATCTCGGGGAAGCGCGCGAACGGGAACACCGCCTCCTTGACCGCGACGTGCGGCGAGATCGCGCGGTCGTCGAGCCGGAACTCGGCGAGCGCGGCGCCGGCCATCACGCGGGCGCCGATCTTGGCCACCGCGACCCCGGTCGCCTTGGCCACGAACGGCACCGTGCGCGAAGCGCGCGGGTTCACCTCCAGCACGTAGATCTCGTCGTCCTTGATCGCGTACTGCACGTTCATCAGCCCGACGATGCCGAGCTCGCGCGCCATCGCCGCGGTCTGCTCCTTGAGCTCGTCGACGATCGCCGGCGACAGCGAGTACGGCGGCAGCGAGCAGGCGGAGTCGCCGGAATGTATGCCGGCCTCCTCGATATGCTCCATCACGCCGGCGACGTAGACCCTGCCGCCGTCGCAGATGCAGTCGACGTCGGTCTCGATCGCGTCGCTCAGGTAGCGGTCGATCAGCACCGGTCCGGCGGCCACGTCGGCCCCCGCGAGCTGCAACGCCACGCGCATGTAGCGCTGCAGGCTGGCGCGGTCGTAGACGATCTCCATCGCCCTGCCGCCGAGCACGTAGGAGGGGCGGATCACCACCGGGTAGCCGACCCGCTCGGCGATCGCCTCCGCCTCCGCGCCCGAGCGGGCGATGCCGTTCTCCGGCTGTCGCAGCCCGAGCTTGCGCAGCATCGCCTGGAAGCGCTCGCGGTCCTCGGCGCGGTCGATCGCGTCCGCCGGCGTGCCCAGGATCGGGATGCCGGCCGCCGACAGCGCCTGCGACAGCTTGAGCGGGGTCTGGCCGCCGTACTGCACGATGCAGCCGAGCAGCTCTCCCGCCTGCTGCTCGCGACGGATCAGCGCGATCACGTCCTCGGCGGTGAGCGGCTCGAAATACAGCCGGTCGGAGGTGTCGTAGTCGGTGCTGACGGTCTCCGGGTTGCAGTTGACCATGATGGTCTCGAAGCCCGCCTCGCGCAGCGCGTAGGCGGCGTGCACGCAGCAATAGTCGAACTCGATGCCCTGGCCGATGCGGTTCGGGCCGCCGCCGAGGATGACGATCTTGCGCCGATCGCTCGGGGCACTCTCGCAGTCGGGGGTGCCGAAGCCGCCCTCGTAGGTGGAGTACATGTAGGGCGTCGCGGAGGCGAACTCGCCGGCACAGGTGTCGATGCGCTTGTACACCGCGCGCACCCCGAGCCGCTCGCGCAGCGCCTGCACCGCGTCGGCCGTGACGCCGCCGAGCACCGCGAGGCGGGCGTCGGAGAAGCCCAGCGCCTTGAGCCGGCGCAGCGCCGTCGCCTGCTGCGGCAGACCCTCCCGCTCGACCTCGTGCTCGGCGCCGACGATCCGCTCCAGCTCGCGCAGGAACCACGGATCGAAGCGGCAGGCCTCGTGGATCTCCTCGACCGACACGCCGCCGCGCAGCGCCTGTGCCGCCATCAGCAGCCGGTCGGGACGCGGCGAGGACAACGCCGCCTTGAACGCGTCGCGGCTGCCGTCGCCGGGCGGCTCGACCGGGTCGAGACCGTAAAGCCCGGTCTCCATCGAGCGCAGCCCCTTCTGCAGCGCCTCGGCGAACGAGCGGCCGATCGACATCGCCTCGCCCACCGACTTCATCGAGGTGGAGAGCAGCGCCGGGCTGCCGGGGAACTTCTCGAAGGTGAAGCGCGGGATCTTGACCACCACGTAGTCGATGGTCGGCTCGAACGCGGCCGGCGTGGTGCCGGTGATGTCGTTGGCGAGCTCGTCCAGCGTGTAGCCGACCGCGAGCCTGGCCGCGACCTTGGCGATCGGGAACCCGGTCGCCTTGGACGCCAGCGCCGAGGAGCGCGACACCCGCGGGTTCATCTCGATCACCACCATGCGCCCGTCGGCGGGGTTGACGCCGAACT
>CAXTNB010000274.1:0-4083 GCA_964245385.1 uncultured Acetobacteraceae bacterium
GAACGGCGGCGGAGGTTCGTCGAAGCTCGCGATGATCGGCGACTGCAGCTCGGGACGCAGCGTGGCGGCGTAGCCCAGCCCCCGCATGCCCTCGATCAACACCGCGTGGTTGCGCCCGTAGCGGGCGAGGCGGGCGGTCGGGCCGCCCTCGGCATCGAGCTGGTCGAGTGCGGCATCCAGCGCCGCCGCCACCTGCACCGGCGGGGTGAAGCGCCACTGGCCGTCGTGCTCGAAGCCGCGCCACTGCGCGTGCAGGTCCAGCCCCAGGCTGTGCGACCGCCCGGCGCAGGCCGCGAGATGCGTCCGCTCGGCGACGATGAACGCGATCCCGGGCACCCCCTCGAGGCACTTGTTCGACGAGGCGATCACCGCGCAGGCGCCGAGGCGACGCAGGTCGATCGGCAGCGCGCCGAAGCTGCTCATCGCGTCGACCAGCAGCCGCCGACCGCGCGCCGCCACCACCGCGGCCACCGCCTCCAGCGGGTTGCGCAGGCCGGTGCTGGTCTCGCAGTGCACGACCGCGACGTCGGTGACGTCCGGGTCGTCGCGCAGCATCGCGTCCAGCCGCGTCGCCGCCACCGGCTCGGTCTCCGGCCAGCTCTCGCAGCGCACGCTGCGGCCGATCTGCCGGGCGATGGCGGCGATGCGCTGCCCGTAGGCGCCGTTGGCCAGCACCAGCAGCGTGCCGTCGCGCGGCACCAGCGTGCCGACCGCGGCCTCGACCGCGAAGCTGCCGCTGCCGGCGATCAGCACCGTCTCGTGGCTCGCCTCGCCGTGCACCAGCGCACGCAGCCGCGCGCGCAGCCGCGCGGTCAGGGCGATGAACGCCGGGTCGCGCGATCCCCAGTCCCGTCCGAGTGCCGCCCGGGTCACGTCGCTGGTGGTGAGCGGGCCGGGGGTCAGGAGCAGGGTTCTCAAGGCGGTGCCCGTCCACTACATGTCCGCGTGTCGAGCGGACGACACGGTCGGCGCGCAGCTTGCCCGAGCAGCGATGGAGACGGAAGGCAGGCATGAAGCTTCTGACCCTGATCGGCGCCGCGCTGGGCACCGGCCTGACCGTCTGGCTGCTGGCCCGCTTCGGGCTCGGCCACGTGCTGGGGCTGCTGCACCAGGCCGGCTGGGGCATCCTGCTGGTGATCGCCTTCCACCTGCTGCAGGTGCTGTTCTCCGCCGCCGGCTGGCGCGCGATCGCGGGCGACGCGCCGCCGCGGCCGTCGCTGGGCGAGTTCTTCGTGCTGCGCTGGGTGCGGGAGGGCGTGAACAACCTGCTGCCGGTGGCGCAGGTCGGCGGCGAGTTCGTGGTCGCGCGCCTGCTCGGCCGTCGCGGCATGAGCCTCACCCGCGCCACCGCCTGCACGATCTGCGACCTGAGCACCGAGATGGTGACGCAGATCCTGTTCACGATCGCCGGGCTGCTGACCCTGCTGGCGCTGCTGGGGCGCAGCCAGGTGACCGACGAGGTGGTGGGCGGCATCGCCGTCGCCTGCCTCGCCGCGCTGGGCTTCGTCGGCGGCCAGCTGCTGGGGCTCGCCGGGCTGATCGAGCGCGGCCTGACCCGGCTCGCCGGGGCGCTGGGCTGGCACGTCATGGGCGAGCTGATCGGACTGCAGCAGACGATCACCTCGCTGTACCGCTCGCCGCGCAACCTGTTGCTGGCGCTGCTGCACCAGTCGATCTCCTGGCTGCTCGGCTCGGTCGAGGTCTGCCTGGCGCTGCACTTCCTCGGCCACGATGCCAGCCTGGGCGAGGGGCTGGTGATCGAGAGCCTGGCCCAGGCGGTGAAGGCGGCGAGCTTCATCGTGCCCGGCGCACTCGGCATCTCCGAGGGCGGCTTCGTGGTGGTGGGCGCCCTGTTCGGGCTACCGCCCGCGGTCTCGATCGCGCTCGCGCTGATCAAGCGGCTGCGCGAGATCGTGCTCGGCCTGCCTTCGCTGGCAGCCTGGCAGTGGCTGGAGCATCATCTTGTTGGACCGGACCGGATCGGCCGGCCCGAGGCGCTGCAGCCGCTCCGCAGCGCGGCGGCGTTCCGGTCGGAGACCGGCAGGAGCAGCACGGCAGAGGCTGCCTTGGATTACGGAGACGCGCCTTGAGGAACGACACCTGGACCCACGCCCTGGCCCGCCTCGCGGTGCGCCCGCTGCTCGGCACCCCGGTCACGCCGAACCACCTGACCACGCTGCGCCTGCTGAGCGGGCTCGCCGCCTGCCTCTGCCTGGCGCTCGGCCCGGCCGCGCTGCCCGGGGCGCTGTTCTGGGGCGGCCTGCTGTGGATCCTGTCCGCCTTCCTCGATCGCGCCGACGGCGAGCTGGCGCGCATCGGCAACATGATGAGCCCGGGCGGCCATCGCTACGACACGCTGGTCGATGACGGGGTCAACTGCCTGTTCTTCCTGGCGATCGGCATCGGCCTGCGCCACGCGCAGCTGCTCGGTCACGACCTCGGGCTGTGGACGATCGCGTTCGGCGCGCTGTCCAGCGTCCTGCTGCTGCTGTGCAACCGCATGTCGGAGCTCTACGAGACCCGCGCCCCCGGTCCGCGCATCTGGTCCGGCGCCTGGGGCTTCCATCCGGACGATGCGCTCTACCTGCTCGGTCCCGCCGCCTGGTTCGGCCTGCTGCTGCCGATCCTGCTGGCGGCGATGCTCGGCACCGCCGTGATGGCGTCCCTCACCGCGATCAAGCTGTTGCGGCTGCGACACCGGGCGTCTTCCTTCGGTCCCGTCCGGGGCTAGTGCTTGCGACGCGAGACCCGGAACCGCGGCGGCGCCGGCCCGCTTTCTCCAGCCGTCCGTTAGGATGAGATCATGTTGGCCGGACCCCTCGGACGGCTGGTCGCGTTCTGCGCGCGCCGCGCCGTGCTCGTCGTGCTGCTGGCCGCACTGCTCGGCACCGGCGCGCTGCTCGCGACGCGCGCGCGCCTCGGCGTCAGCACCGACACCGGCAAGCTGTTCTCGGCGTCGCAGCCGGGGAAGAAGCGTGCCAACGTCCTGATCAGGGATTTCCCGCAGCACGAGGACCTGCTGATCGCGGTGATCGGCGCCGACATCCCCGAGGAGGCGCAGGAGACCGCGCGGCAGCTCGACCAGGCGCTGGCGCCGCAGACCGGCCTGTTCCACTACGTGCAGCAGCCCGACACCGACCCGTACCTGGTGCGCAACGGCTTGCTGTTCCTCGACGTGCCGGCGCTCGGCAAGCTGCTGGATGCGACCATCGACGCGCAGCCCTTCCTCGGCCAGCTCGCCGCCGACCCCTCGGCGCGCGGCCTGTTCACCGCCCTCGGCCTGATCGGCGACGGCCTCGCGCGCGGGCAGGCCAACCTCGGCGGCTTCCAGGCGCCGCTGCGCGGCTTCGCCAGCACCCTGGGCGCCGCCGCGGACGGCCATCCCAAGCCGCTCTCCTGGCAGAAGCTGCTGGCGGGCAGCCTGTCCGACCAGGGCGGCCACTACCAGTTCGTGATCACCCAGCCGCGGCTGAATTTCGGCTCGCTGGCGCCGGGGGGTGCGGCGACCGAGGCGATGAAGCGGGCCATCGCCGCGCTGCCGGACGTGCGGTCGGGCGAGGCGCGCGTGTTCATCACCGGCCAGGTGGCGCTGGACGACGAGGAGTTCGCCTCCGTCGCCGAGGGCGCGGTGCGCGAGCTGATCGCCTCGCTGGTGCTGGTGACGCTGTGGCTGTTCCTGGCGGTGCGCAGCTGGCGCATCATCGTGCCGATCGTGACCGTGCTGCTGCTCGGCCTGCTGCTCACCACCGGCTTCGCGGCCCTGGCCGTGGGCACGCTCAACCTGGTCTCGGTCGCCTTCGCGGTGCTGTTCGTCGGCATCGCGGTCGACTTCACCATACAGTTCTCGGTCCGCTTCCGGGCGCAGCGCGGCCGCGACGGCGCGCCGATGCCGATCCAGGCAGCGCTCGCCGCGACCGGGCGCGAGACCGGCGTGCAGATCCTGATCGCCTCGGCCGCGACCGCGGCCGGATTCCTCGCCTTCACGCCCACCGCCTTCAACGGCGTGGCCCAGCTCGGCCTGATCGCCGGGATCGGCATGCTGATCGCCTTCGTCTGCTCGCTGACCGTGCTGCCGGCGCTGCG
>CAXTNB010000275.1:0-770 GCA_964245385.1 uncultured Acetobacteraceae bacterium
GCGCCGGAGCGGTGCGACTTCGTGGGGGGCGCCGGCGGCCTGCTGCCGCCGCCGGAGGACCGCATGCTGGGCGACCGCGCGCGCGCCTTCCTGCGCGCCGCCCAGGCGGCCGGGGTGGGCGTGATCGGCATGTGCACCGGCAGCCTGGCGCTGGTCGAGGCCGGGCTGCTGCGCCACGGGGCCCGGTGCTGCGTGTCTTGGTACCACTACCCGGACCTGATGGAACGATTCCCGGACGTGACGCCGGTCGCCGACCGGCTCTGGGTCCGGGACGGGCAGGTCATCACCTGCGCCGGCGGCCTGGCGGCGGTGGACGACATCTCCGCGAGCTTCGCCGAGGGCAGCGTCACCTGCCTGCTCGGGCCGTCCGGCTGCGGCAAGACCACGCTGATGCGCATGATCGCCGGGCTGGAGACGCCGAGCTCCGGCCGCATCCGCTTCGGCGACCGCGACGTCACCCGGCTCAGCCCGGGCCGGCGCAACGTCGCGATGGTGTTCCAGTACCCGGTGATGTACCGCACCCTGTCGGTGGAGCAGAACATCGCCCTGGCGATGCAGCGCGACGGCACGCCGCCGGCGGTGCGCCGGCAGCGCCTCGACGAGGTGCTGGCCGTGCTCGGGCTGGAGGCGCAGCGGAGCTGGCGCATCGACCGGCTCGACAGCGGCACCCGCCAGCGCGTCGCGGTGGGACGCGCGATCGCGCGCAGCTGCGACGTGATCCTGTTCGACGCGCCGCCCACCAACGTCGAGGTGCACGCCAAGCTCGAGCT
>CAXTNB010000275.1:780-4079 GCA_964245385.1 uncultured Acetobacteraceae bacterium
CCGCCACGAGGGCGGACCGCGCGCATTGGCAGCACCGGATCGCCCTGATGCAGGCCGGCCGCATCACCCAGTGCGCGGCGCCGCGCACCCTGTACGAGCGGCCGGAGAGCGAGTTCGGCGGCTGGTTCCTCGGCACGCCGGGGATGAACTTCGTCGCCCCCTCGGGCGAACGCGAGGGCGCGCTCCGCTTCGACATCCTGGGGCCGGCGGTGCGCCGTCCGCAGGGCGCCTCGGAGGGGCTGCGGCTCGGTATCCGGCCGGAGCGGGCGCGCGTCGCGCCGCCGGACGAGCCCGGCGGCGTCGCCGCCACGGTGCTGCGCCGCTCGATCACCATCGGCGGCCAGTACCTGCTGCTGCTCCGCGTCGGCGAGACCCGGCTGCGGGTGCGGGCGGAGGCGGCCGCGGGACGACGCCTGCCCGAGCAGGTGTCGCTGCACTGCCCGCTCCGGCACCTCGCCTTCTTCCGCGACGGCGTGCGCCTGCATGAACAACCCCAAGCGATCGGATAGGACCATGTCGCAGACGAGCCCCACGTCGCAGACGAGCCCAGCGTCGCAGACCAGCCCGGCGTCGCAGAGCAGCCCGGCGAGCGATCCGCGCCCCGGCGAGCCGGCCCACGATGTCAGCGTGATCGGCCTGTACTGCATCGACGTGCTCGGCCGTCCGGTCACCGCGATCCCGGCCGGCGGCAACGCGACCTTCATCGACCAGATCCGGCTGACCGTCGCCGGCACCGCCGGCGGCACCATCGTCGACTGCGCCAAGCTCGGGCTGGACGCGCTGGCGATCGGCGCGGTCGGCGAGGACGAGAAGGGACGCTTCGTGCTCGACACGCTGCGCGGCTTCGGCATCACCACCGACCGCATGCAGCGCCACGCCGGCGTGCACACCGCCGCCTCGATCCTGAACGTGCGGCCGAACGGCGAGCGGCCCTGCCTGCACGTGCGCGGCGCCTCCGACGTGCTGTTCCTCGACGAGGGCGACTATCCGGCGGCACTGGACGCGGCCTACGTGCACATGGGCGGCAACGGCCTGCTCGGGCGCATGGACGGCACGCCGACCGCCGAGCTGCTGCGCGCGGCGAAGGCGCTCGGACGCACCACCACCTTCGACCTGATCTTCGCCACCGGTGCGCTGATGGAAAAGCTGCGGCCGTCGATGCAGTACGTCGACTACTTCGTGCCCTCGATCGAGGAGGCGACGGCGCTGTGCGGCCGCGAGGACCCGCTGGACGCGGCACAATTCTTCCTCGACCTGGGCGTCGGGCACTGCGTGCTGACCATGGGCGGCGAGGGCTGCGTGGTGGTGACGCCGGACAACTCGTTCCGGCTGCCGGCGCACGAGATCGAGGTGGTCGACACCACCGGCTGCGGCGACGCCTTCACCGCCGGGCTGATCGCCGGGCTGCATCGCGGCTGGGACCTCGAGCAGGCGGCGCGCCTCGGCGGCACCTGCGGCGCGCTGGTGGCCGGCGGGCTCGGCTCGGACTTCGGCATCGTCGACTGGGACTCGACGGTGCGCGCGATGCACACGCTGCCGCTGCGGCCGCTGACGTGAGCGGGGAGCCGCCGATCCGCCTGCTGGTGAGCGACGTCGACGGCACGCTGGTGCGGCCGGACAAGAGCCTGTCCCCGGCGGTGCTGGATGCGGCGGCGGCGCTGCGCCGGCACGGCATCCGGCTGGCGGTGGTCAGCAGCCGCGCCACCATCGGGCTGGACGTGCTGATCGGGCCGCTGCGGCTCGACACGCCGCGCGCGGGCTTCAACGGCGGCGTGATCCTGGGTGCCGACGACCGCGTGCTCGAGGAGCACGTGATCCCCGAGGACGCCTGCCGCGAGACGGTGGCGCGGCTGGAGGCGGCGGGCCTCGACGTCTGGGTGTTCGCCGACGGGCGCTGGCTGCTCAAGACCGAGCAGCTGCCCTACATCGAGCACGCGCGCCGCTCGCTGAGCGCCGACTACGAGGCGGTCGACGATTTCGCGCCGTTCCTGGCGCGCACCCACAAGCTGATGGGCAGCAGCAGCGACTTCGCGCTGGTGGCGCTGGCCGAGGCCACGCTGGCCGAGGCGGTGGGCACGGAGACGGCGGTGCATCGCTCGCAGCTGTTCCACGTCGACGTCACCCACCGCGACGCCAACAAGGGCAGTGCCGCGCTCTCCATCGCGCGCCGGCTCGGCATCGACCGCGGCGAGATGGCCTGCATCGGCGACATGAGCAACGACATCCCGATGCTGGACGCCGCGGGGCTCGCGATCGCGATGGGCAACGCGCCCGCCGCCGTGCGCGAGCACGCGCACGAGGTGGTCGCGAGCAACGAGGCGGACGGCTGGGCGGAGGCGGTGCAGCGGCTGATCCTGCCGCGGGCGCCGCGGGACGCATCCTGAGCCGCCCGGCCTCAGGCGGGTTCGAGCCCGGTCCAGGCGCCGTTGCCGCGGTCAGAGGCGAGCACCGCCTCGATGAAGGCCATGCCGCGCACGCCGTCCTCGATCCCCGGCAGCAGCGGCGCCACCGCGGGGGTGGGCGCGCCTTGCCGGTGCGCGTGCAGCAGCTCGGCCGCGTCGCCGTAGAGCTGCGCGAAGGCTTCCAGGTAGCCCTCCGGATGGCCGGCCGGCACCCGCGTCGCCTGGGCGGCCCACTCGGACAGGCCCGCCATGCCGCGGGTGAGGATCCGCGAGGGCTCCGACAGGCGGGTCAGGCGCAGCGTGTTCGGCTCGGCCTGCACCCATTCCAGCGCGCCGGTCTCGCCGTACACGCGCAGCCGCAGGCCGTTCTCGTGGCCGATCGCCACCTGGCTGCACCAGAGCATGCCGCGGGCACCACCCTCGTAGCGCAGCAGCACGCGCGCGTCGTCGTCCACCCGTCGTCCGGGCACGAAGCGCGACAGGTCGGCGGCGACCTCGCGCAGGCGCAGCCCGGTGACGAAGCCCGCCAGGTGCTGCGCGTGGGTGCCGATGTCGCCGACGCTGCCGGCCGGACCCGACCGCGCCGGGTCGGTGCGCCAGCTCGCCTGCTTCTGGCCCTCCGCCTCGATCGGCGCGGCCAGCCAGTCCTGCGGATACTCCACCTGCACCACGCGCACGGCGCCGAGCTCGCCGGCGGCGACGCGCGCCCGCGCCTCGCGGATCATCGGGTAGCCGCTATAGGTGTGGGTCAGCACGAACGGCAGACCGGTGTCGCGCACCAGGGCGGCCAGCGCGCGGGCGTCGGCCAGCGTGGTGGTCAGCGGCTTGTCGCAGATCACCGGGATGCCGCGCGACAGGAAGGCGCTGCAGATCGCGGCGTGGCTGTCGTTCGGGGTC
>CAXTNB010000276.1:0-4067 GCA_964245385.1 uncultured Acetobacteraceae bacterium
AGCAGACCCTGCACCAGCAGCGCCGCGAGCTCGCCCGCGGGCATCGCCGGCCGCTCGTCGATGCCGGGCTCGCCGTGGATGCCGAGCCCGATGGCGATGCGGCCGGGCGGCACCGTGAACAGCTCCCGGTCGGCACCCGGCAGCACGCAGCCGCCGAAGGCGACGCCGAGCGAGCGGGTGCGGTCGTTGGCGTGTCGTGCGGCATGCTCCACCGCGTCGAGCGACCAGCCGGCCTGCGCCGCCGCACCGGCGATCTTGAACACCACCAGGTCGCCGGCGATGCCGCGGCGGCGCGCCTGCTCGTGGCCCGGCGCGCTGGCGACGTCGTCGCTCACCGCCAGCACGCGGACGTCGATGCCGTCGGCGCGCAGCAGCTCGGCGGCGAGGCCGAAATTGAGCACGTCGCCGGCATAGTTGCCGAAGCCCAGCAGGATGCCGCCGCCGCGCTCGGCGAGCCGGCAGACGTGGCGCCCCGCGCGGGTCGAGGGCGAGGCGAACCCGTCGCCCGCCCCCGCCGCGGCGGCCAGCCCGTGCCCGACATAGCCGGCGAAGGCCGGATAGTGGCCGCTGCCGCCGCCGACCACCAGCGCCACGCGGCCGTCCGGCACCGGGTCGGCACGCAGCACGCCGCCGCGCACCGGGCGGATGCTGCCGGCATGCACCGCGCAGAAGCCGGCGAGCGCGCTCGCCGCGAACGACTGCGGCTCATCGAGGATACGGGTCATGCATGCCTCCCAGGCAGCAGGCGCCGCGGCGCGAGACGCCTCAGCGCGGCAGGATGCGGCGCAGGTACTCGCGGTTGGTCGCGCACACGCTCAGCCCGTCGCCGCCGTAGTGCTCGAGCAGGAACGGACTGTTGAAGCCGTGCTCGATCATGATGCGGGTCGCGACCCGGTAGCTGATCACCCCGTACTCCAGCGGCATCGGGCCGGTGACGACGGCGCCGTTGGTGGCGTCCTCGGTACGGAAATAGTTCTTCGCGTGCCAGTAGCCGGCGTAGGGTGCCACCTTCTCGATCATCGCCAGCCAGTGCTCCACCGGACGATGCAGCCGCACCAGGTTGCCGATGTCGGCGTTGATCTTGACGTTGGGCAGGTCGACGTCGGTGACGAACCGCACCGCGCTGTCGGCGGTGCCGAGATAGGTGTCCTCGTACATCTCCAGCGCCACCTCGATGCCGAGCCCGGCGGCGTGCTGGCCGAGCTCGCGTATCCGGGTGACCGCCTTGTCCCAGACCGCCGGATCGTCGGGATTGAGCGCGCCCTGCGCGGTCCAGAACCACAGCGCCTGCTTCTGCGCCGGCCACAGCGCCTCGAACAGCCCGAACGATACCGCACCGGCGCCGATCTTCGCGGCGGTGTCGATGACGCGGTGGTTGTAGGCGAGGTACTCGTCGCCGTGGCGGACGTCGATGACGCTGCGACGCGCGGTCGAGATCGCCGGCACCGACAGCTCGGCCTCTCGCACCACCGCGGTGAACTCGTCGAGGCGGGAAGGCTGCAGGTCGGCGATGCGCAGCCACGAATCGGTCGGATCGAGATGGGTGAAGCCGGCATCGCTGACGTCGGCCAGCGTGCGCGCCCAGGCCTCGGCGGGCTGGTCCTGCACGCTGCTGCCGTCGCGCAGCACGTTGGGATACTGGATCATGGCCGCCGCGATCGGCCAAGTCTCGCGGTTGAAGCGCGTGGTGGTCATGGTGCTGCTCATGATGCTGCTCCTGGGGCCGGTCCGCCGATCTTGCCGCCGAGTTCGTCCTCGATGTGGGCGTGGATGATCTGCTCGAACCGGGTCTCGGCGTGGAAGCCCAGCACTGCCGCGCGACGCGCCTCGAAGCCCTGCGCCCAGCCGTCGACGATGCGCTGGATCATCGGGTCCGGCTCGCGCCGGATCAGTGCCGCGACCTCCGCCCCGGCGACGGCCCGCAGCGCCGCGATCTGCTCGCCGACCGGCCCCGACATTCCCGGCATGGTCAGGTGGGGGCGGCCGCCGAGATCGGCCGGGTCGAGCGAGGCGGCGTGGGTGAGGAAATGGATCGCCGAGCGCGGGCTGGTCATCCAGTGCCGCACGCTGTCGGTGACCGGCAGGATCGCCTCCTGCCCGAGCAGCGGCTCGCGTATGATGCCGGAGAAGAAGCCGGACGCGGCGCGGTTCGGCTTGCCCGGCCGCACGCAGATGGTCGGCAGGCGCAGGCCGATGCCGCGGACGATGCCGCGCCGGTCGTAATCGGCCAGCAGCAGCTCGCCCATCGCCTTCTGGGTGCCGTAGCTGGTCTGCGGCGTCAGCGCCTGGTCGTCGCTGATCATCGCCGAGAGCTCGCCGCCGAACACGGCGAGCGAGGAGGCGAACACCAGGCGCGGCACCCAGCCGCCAGCCCCGCCCTCGGCCTCCTGCCGTATCGCCTCGAGCAGCATCCGGGTGCCGTCGAGGTTGACGCGGTAGCCCTTCTGCATGTCGGCCTCCGCCTCGCTGGAGACGATGGCGGCGAGGTGGTAGATCAGGTCGGGACGTCTTCGCACCAGCTCGGCGGCCGCCCCCGCCGCGGACAGGTCCGCGGTCGCGCAGTGCGCCTCGCCCGCGAAGCCATCGGGCGCGGTCGGCAGCACGACGTCGATCAGGTCCAGCGCCGTCACCGTTTCGCCAGCGAGGCTGCCGTCGCCGGCCAGCCGCTCGGCCAGCTTTCGGCCCAGCATGCCGGCCGCACCGAGGATCAGAACGCGCATCACAGGCATCTCCTCGTCTGCGCGGTGCGCTTGCACCGCTCGCCGTCGTCCTCGCGGTCCAGGCGACCGCGAGGCGCCGTTCAGCTGCGCCCGGATTCGCCGGGACGACGCTTCTCGTGCCGGGTGCCGCCGCCGGTGCTGTTGTCCTCGGTGCCGGGATGCTTCTTCTTGACCGGGCTGTGCTGGTGATGGGCGCCCGCGACGTCGCTGTCGTGCGGCTTGTCGGCGTTGGCGTGGCTGCTTCCCGGACCGCCGCCCGAGCGGTCGGTCGCGGGTATCTTGCTGCTGGTGTTCATCTCGTCTCCCCTTACCCTGTTCAAACGGGGCGCGGCCGGCCCGGGTTCCGACGCCGCGCGCGCGCCGTCGCCGCCACGCATGCGCAGGCTGGCGGCGTTGAGGCGGCGCAACGACGCCGGATCGGCCGCGATCGCCTCCGCCACCGCGACGGCGCGTGCCAGCTGGGCGTCGCTGAGGTGGCGGATCGCCGGGCGCGGCACCACCCGGTCCCAGCGGACGCCGATCGCGGCGTCCAGGCACACCCGCATGAAGCAGTGATCGAGCCGGATCGGCCAGCCCTGGGTCGCCGCCATGCCGGGCAGGATGCTCCGGGTCAGGACATGCCAGCGCTCCTGCAGCGCCGCGCGTGTCATCTCAGATCGGCTCGCGTCTCGCCGCCTGCTCGGCCTCGCGGGTCAGGCGGGTCTCGTTGCGCTTGAGGAACAGGAACGCCGCGAGCACCGCCGTCGCACCCATGGTGCCGACGACGATGCCGATCGGGCCCGAGACGTGCTGCGCGCCGCGGCCGAGCAGGTAGGCGGCGAAGCCGTAGCCGCCGGCCCAGCCGATGCCGCCGAGCGCGTTGTAGGCCAGGAAGCCCGACCAGGGCATGCGGTTGGCGCCCGCCAGCAACGCGACGAAGGTGCGCAGCACGGCGACGAAGCGGCCGAAGAACACCACCTTGCCGCCGTGGCGACGGAACAGGTAGCGGCCCAGCCTGAGCCGCTGATCGTTGAGGCCGACATGCCGGCCGTAGCGGGCGAGGATGCGGAAGCCCACCGAGCGGCCGATCAGGTAGCCGAAATTGTCGCCCATGATGGCGCCGAGGATCGCCACCGCCACCACCCAGACGATGTCCAGCCGGTGCGTCGTGGCGCAGTAGATGGCGGTGCCGATGATCAGGCTCTCGCCCGGCAGCGGTGCGCCCATGCTCTCGAGCATGACGATCAGGCCGATGAACCCGTAGCCCCAATGCTGCAGCAGATGGTCGAGATGGTGCAGAAGGAACATCGCTCTCGACCGGACCCTCGACGGCCCGTCCGTCACGCGGCTCAGGAACCGCCAGGGGGC
>CAXTNB010000277.1:0-2142 GCA_964245385.1 uncultured Acetobacteraceae bacterium
CACCACCAGCACGTCGATGGCGCCCGAGCGCACCAGCGTGTCGGCGATCTCCAGCCCCTGCTCGCCGGCGTCGGGCTGGCTGATCAGCAGGTTGTCGACGTCGACGCCCAGCTTGCGCGCGTAGCCCGGGTCGAGCGCATGCTCGGCATCGATGAAGGCGCAGGTGCCGCCGCGCTTCTGCGCCTCGGCGATCGCGTGCAGCGCCATGGTGGTCTTGCCCGAGCTCTCCGGACCGTAGATCTCCACGATCCTGCCGCGCGGCAGGCCGCCGATGCCGAGTGCTATGTCCAGCCCGAGTGAACCGCTCGAGATGACCTCCGCCACCTCGCTGGGCCGCTGTCCCATGCGCATGATCGAGCCCTTGCCGAAGGCCCGTTCGATCTGACTGAGCGCGCCCTCGAGCGCCTTCGACTTGTCCATGCCTGCTTTTCCCCGGGCGCGACCTCGAGAGGCCGGCCAGATTGGTGTTCCCCGACAGTGTCACAGGGCAGCCTTCGGCCGCAACCGAACTCGCCCCTCTTCGTTTTGCAAACATAACAGAAATTAAGAATGCGTTCTCAACTGTTCTACCAGAACAGAACATGATCACGCGACCTCATGCGTCAAGGGGTGCCCGCCACGTCACGGGGTGCCCGCCACGTCAGGGGCGACGAGGCCGCTCCCATGCGACGGAGCAGCGCCTAGCGGACAGGCGGCGCGCCGGGCGGCGGACGTCGCAGCCGCCAGACGTAGGCGACGATCCCGGCGACCACCTGGAAATGCTCGCGCGGGATCTCGGCGTCGAGCGGCAACGTGTAGAGTGCGCGCGCCAGCGGCGGGTTCGAGACCAGCGGCACCTTGTTGTCCAGCGCGACCTCGCGGATCCGCGCCGCGAGCTCGTCCATCCCCTTGGCGACCACCTTGGGCGCCGCCTTGCTGCTGCTGTCGTAGAGCAGCGCCACCGCGTAGTGCGTCGGGTTGGTGATGATCACGGTCGCCTTCGGAACCGCCGCCATCATCCGCTTGGCCGCGCGCTGCCGCCGCAGCTGGCGGATCCGACCCTTCACCTTCGGGTCGCCCTCGCTCTCGCGATGCTCGTCACGCAGCTCCTGCCGGCTCATCCGCAGCCCGCTGACGTGCTTGTAGCGCACGTAGGCGATATCGAGCACCGCGATCGCCACCTGGACCGACAGGACGAGGAGGATCGCCTGGAAGGTCAGACGGGTCATCTGGCTGGCCAGCACCGCCGCATCCCAGCCCTCTGATCGAAGGAGCAGGGGAAATAGCCCTCCCACCACGTGCCACACCGCGAAGCCGAAGGCCGCGAGCTTCGCCACCGACTTGAGCCCCTCGACCGCGGTCTCGCCGCCGAAGATGCGCGACAGGCCACGCATCGGGTTGAGCCGCTCGGGCTTCGGCATCAGCCCCTCGAACCGGAACAGGAACCCGGTCTGCATCATCGTCACCGTGATCGCGCCCACGGTGGAGGCCAGCAGCACGGGTCCCGCCAGCACCGCGCACGACCGGAACCCCTCCTGCGCGATGGCCAGGACACCGCCGCCGGAGAGGTCGATGCGACCGACATTCTCCATCATCCCGCGCATGCGGACCACGAACCGGATCGCCTGCGGCGGTACCATCATCACCAGCGCCAGCACACCGATCCCGAGCCCCGCCAGGGAGTGCAGCTCGCGCGATACCGCGACCTGGCCCTGCTCGCGCGCCCGTGCCAGCCGGGTCGCGGAGGGAGCCTCCGTCCTGTCTTCCTTGTCACCCTGCGCCATCTAGCGATCCGCGCCCACAGGCAAGGCGAGGGCGCTGCCCTCGACCCGCCGGGGCCGCAGGCTCCGGACCCCGATCTTCAGCCGCGTGGTGCTCTCGGCTTCCATCACAGGCCCGGCAGGCCGGAGAAGCCTGCCCGCATCGCCTGCATCCACACCGCCAGCATCGGACCGATCAGCAACGCCAGCAGCAGCAGGCCGCCCAGCACCTGTCCGGGCAGCGACAGGCTGTGGACCTGCAGCGACGGCACCAGCCTGGCGAGCAGGCCCAGCATCGCCTGCCAGACGAAATCCGCCAGCACCAGCGGTGCTGCCAGCCGCAACGCCAGGGAGAAGCAGCCCTCCGTCGCCAGCGCCACGCTCTGGGCGGCGTCGCCGGGCG
>CAXTNB010000277.1:2152-4056 GCA_964245385.1 uncultured Acetobacteraceae bacterium
GTTGGCGAGCGCGCCGAGCGGCAGCGCGTAGAGGCCGGACGACAGGATCAGCACCGGTGCTGCCAGCGCCAGCACGCGACTGACCCCGGTGGTCTGCGAGCCGAGCGCCGGATCCGGCTGCAGCACGCTGGAGAGGCCGATCATGGTGGAGATGATCTGCCCCGCGATCGGCAGCGACAGCACCATCAGGCGCGCCAGCCAGCCGAGCAGGACGCCGCAGCCGAGTTCGGCCGCGATCATCGCCACGTCGTGCAGCACGGCGTCTCCGGATGGCGGCAGGATCGCCTGCACGCCGGGGAAGATCAGCACCGCGATGCCGACCGCGAGCCCCGCCCGTACCACGACCGGGACCTCCGTCTCGCCGAACCCCGGCAGCACCATCACCGCCGCGCTGACCCGGCACAGCACCAGCATGAAGCCGAAGGCGAGGTCCGGCAGGCTGCTCAGAAGCGCCTGGGCGTCGGCGCTCATCGACCGCCGACGGCGATCAGCCGGTCGAAGATGCCATGCGAGTAGTCCGCGAGGGTGGCGTACATGAACGGGCCGGCCAGGATCAGCGCCGCGCCCAGGGCCAGCACCTTCGGCACGAAGGCGAGCGTGCTCTCGTTGATCTGCGTGATCGCCTGGATCAGCGAGATCACCAGCCCGACGGCCATCGCAGTCAGCAGCGCCGGCGCACCCAGCTTCAGCACGACCATGAACAGGTCGCGGAGCACCAGGGCCACGTCACCTTCCTGCATCGGATCGAGCCCCTGAGCTAGATCGACATCTTCATGATGTCTTGATAGGCCTGCACCACCCGGTCGCGTATCGCGACGGTCGATTGCAGCGCGAGCTGAGCGCGGGATACCGCCATCACCACGTCGGTGATGTTGCCCTCGCCACTGATCCCCTGGATCGTCTTCGTGTCCGCGTCTTGACCGGTCTGCACCACGTCCTGCAGCGCGCGTTGCAGCGTCGAGCCGAAGCCGGAGCTGTCCGATGCGGAAGCGTCCTGATCCGCGCCGTCGATGTCGGAGGAAGCTGCCGTGCCCTGCACCCGCGCATAGGCGCCGGCGGCTCCGGAAGCCGTCATCGTCAACGGATCGGCGCTCATTTCAGCAGGTCGATCGTGCGCGTGAGCATCGAACGCGTGACCTGCATCACGTTCAGGTTGGCGCTATAGGAACGCTCCGCCTCACGCATGTCCATCAGTTCGACGAAGCTGTTGACGTTCGGCATCTTGACGTAGCCTTGCGCATTGGCCGCGGGATGCGACGGGTCGTACTTGAGCGTGAAGTCGCTCATGTCCGTGCCGATCTTCTTGACCGAGACCGTCGGCGTTCCCAGTGCGGGATCGAGCGTCTCGGCGAAGGTGACGGTCTTGCGACGATACGGATCAGCGCCTGGCGTCGAACCGGTAGTGTCCTGGTTGGCAAGGTTCTCCGCGATCACCCGCAGGCGGCTCGTCTGCGCGTCCATGCCTGCCGATGAGATGTCGAGGGCGCGCGAGATATCCATCGCTTAGCCCTTGCCTAGTGCGGTGTTGAACATTGCCATATACTTGCCGTACAGGTTGGTGACGAAGCGCTGCTGGTTATCGGTCTCCGCGACCTTGGTCATCTCTGCCTCCATGGAGACCCCGTTGCCGTCGGGCGAGCGACCGGACCCTTGGACGGCGACGGTGCCCGTCTCCGCCCCATCGCCTGCGATGTGCATGGCGTTCGTCTGCACCGGCGTGACCGTCAACGCGGACAAGCTGCTGCTGAACGGCTGTTCGTCCCGCGCCTGGTAGTTCGGCGTGTCGGAGTTGGCGACGTTCTGCGCCAGCACCCGCTGGCGGCTCTCGAGCCAGTCGAGCTTCCGCTCGGCTAGTCCGAACAGGTCGGTCGAAGACACCTCCATCCCGCCGCAACCCCCACCAT
>CAXTNB010000278.1:0-1208 GCA_964245385.1 uncultured Acetobacteraceae bacterium
TGGGGGCGGCGGGGGCGGCGCCGGCGCGCGGGGTCGCCTGCGCGCCGCAGGCGGCGGCGAAGCGCACCGCGGCGGCGAGAGCGTCGCCGCGCGCCGTGGCGACCGCGAGCCCGGCATTGAAGCAGTCGCCGGCGGCGACGCTGTCGACCGCCGCGACCGGGAACGGCGGGACGAAGCCGCCGCCCGTGCGGTCGCGGTAGCAGACGCCGCGCGCGCCCAGCTTGACGACGATGCCGGCGAGCCCGCGCGCCAGGAACCGTTCGGCCGCCTGCGCCGCCTCGTCCGCGCTGCGCGGCCGGATGCCGATCAGCGCCTCGGTCTCGCTCTCGTTCGGGGTCATCAGGTCGGCGAGACCCCAGGCCTGATCCGGCAGGCCGCCGGCCGGGACCGGTGCCGGATCGAGCACCACGAAGGCGCCGGCGCGACGCGCGCGGGCCGCCGCCGCGAGTGTCGCGGCGAGCGGCACCTCGAGCTGCAGCAGCAGCACGCGTGCCGCGTCGAGCAGCGGCGCGATCCGCTCGACGTCGCCCTCCGCCACCTCCATGTTGCAGCCGCCGGCGACGGTGATCACGTTCTCGCCGTGGGCGTCGACGCCGATCAGGGCGATCCCGGTCGGGTGCGCGGGATCGGTCGCGAGCCCGCCCAGGTCGACGCCGAACTCTTCGAGTGCGGCGCGCGCCTGCGTGCCGAAGCCGTCGGCGCCGATCCGGCCGGCGAACTGCACCGCCGTGCCGCTGCCGGCGGCGAGGCGGGCGGCCGCGGCCGCCTGGTTGGCGCCCTTGCCGCCGAGGCCGACGGCGTAGCGCTCGGCGTGGACGGTCTGGCCGGGACGCGGCAGCGTCGACGCGTAGGCGGTGATGTCGATGTTGACGCTGCCGAAGCACAGGATCGAGGCGCTCATGGCGAAGAGTTGCACGTCGCCGCGGCCGCGGCTACGGCGCGGCGACGGCGCAGGCGTGGTCCTGCAGCTCCTCCCCCGACGCGCGGTCCAGGTGCGGCAGGTCGACCCGGTCATCCAGCAGGACGAAGCCCGGTGCCGGAAAGCGGGCGCCGACCAGCACCAGCGTGTGGCCGCCCATCTGCCGCGCCGGATCGTCGAGCGAGGCGGCGAGCAGCCGGAACGGGTCGTTGGCGCCGAGCGTCGCGCCGAGGATGCGGCGCGCGCGATAAGGGTGGCCCGCGAGCGGCACGGGCAGCGCGCTCCACCG
>CAXTNB010000278.1:1218-4044 GCA_964245385.1 uncultured Acetobacteraceae bacterium
CTCCACCGGGTGCCGATCGCGCCGAGGACGGATGCGAGAGCGTCGCGCACCGGGCGGCTGACGCAGTCGATATGGATGTGCAGCTGGTCCTGGCTGCGCCCGTAGGCCGAGTTGATCGCGAGCGCCAGATCCTCGCGCGGCAGCTCGCGATGCAGCCGGGCGCCCACGAGTGCCGCCTGCGACCAGGCGTCGGCGAAGTAGTTCGGCGCGTCCGGACGCAGCAGCGCCGGGCTCTCGATGCCCTCGATGCGCGCGGTCGGGATCAGCAGGAACTGCTCGGCGCCGACGAGGTCCTTGAGCACCGCGTAGCCGTCGCGCCGGTCGAGCACCGCGCACGGCGCCGGGTGCCGGTCGCGCTGCGCGTCGGGCACGCAGCGCTCGTGCACGATCCGCCACAGCGCGTGCGGATCCGCCGCCCACCCGCACGCGGCCGACAGGAGCAGCAGGCCCGCCAGGACAAGGTGGATCCTCAGGGCGAGCCTCGAGCGGGTCCAGGGCAGAGCCCCGGCCCGCCTCACTCCGGTCCGCCCTCGATCTTCGGCGCCAGCCCCGCCGCCTGCGCCAGCCGGTCGAGCCTGCGGGTGACGCTCTCGACGTTGAAGGCGAAGCGCTGCCCGGCCAGCCGCAGCACCAGCTCGTCGCCGACCCGCTCCAGGCTGGTGCCCTGCAGCAGCTGCGGCGTGCCGGCGCACAGCACGTAGGCGAGCCGCAGCGCGAGGCCGAGGGTCTCGGCGCGACGCAGCGCCTGCGGGTCGATCAGGCCGCGCGCCGGCTGCAGGAACGGCTGGTCGAGCTCGGCCTCGTAGCGCATCGCCATGGTCAGCGCGAGGAAGCCGCGCGCCGGGTGCGAGAACGCCATCCCCGGCGCGCGCAGGATGCGCATGAAGCTCTGCTCGGCGCGGTATTCCGGGTGGTCGTGGGCGCCGCAGTCCGACATCCAGCACGCACTCACCCGCAGCCGGCGCTCCGCCTGGGTCTCGTCGGCGAACAGCGGCGCGGTCCAGTCGATCAGCGCCGGCGGCAGCGCCTGGCTGCGGCTGAGCTGCAGCGACATCTCGCGCGCGACGCTCTCCAGCGGGCAGTGCTCGATCAGCTGCGGCGCCACATTGCGGATGTACCAGCCCTCGCGCAGGCCATCGACGCTGAACACGACCCGCACCGGCGCCACCCGGCGCAGCAGGCGGCGCAGCACGGTGGCCGCGAACGGCATGTCGTCGAGCCGGCGGCGCGGCGCGCCGGGCAGGCGTTCCAGCGTGCGGCGCGAGGCGCCGATCACCCAGGCGGTCAGCTCGCGCGCCTCGTCGGCGCGGAGCTCGTACTGGTGCACGATGTTCAGCGGGTAGAAGGTGCGCGCGATCTGCAGCCGCGCCAGCGCGCGGAACGCGCCGCCGACCAGGTAGAGCGTGCGTCCCGCCGCCTGCGGCAGCCAGGGCACACGGTCGAGATCGGCCTCCACCAGGTCGCGGGCGCGCTGCACGTCGCCGCCGGCGCGGTCGGCCAGGCGGATGACGCCGAGCCGCAGCGTCTGCGACGAGCCCATGCGGCCCTCGACCAGCCGCACCAGCTCCAGCGAGCCGCCGCCGATGTCGGCCATCAGCCCGTCCGCGTCGGACATGCCGCTGAGCAGGCCGGTCGCCGAGTAGTCCGCCTCCTCGGTGCCGGACAGGATGCGTATGGTGGCGGTCGGGATCGCCTCGCGCAGCGACTGCACGAACTCGGGGCCGTTGCTGGCGTCGCGCACCGCCGCGGTGGCCAGCACGTCGAAGCGTTCGGCGCCCATGCCGCGCACCACCGCCTCGAAGCGCGCCATCACGCCGATCGCCTGGGCGACGCCGTCCTCGTTCAGCCGACCGGTGGTCTCCAGCCCGCGTCCCAGGCGCAGCACCGACTTCTCGTTGAAGATGGTCACCGGATTGCGCGAGACGCCCTCGAACACCACCAGCCGCACCGAGTTGGAGCCGAGATCGACCACCGCCGAGCGTCTGACGGCGCGCGCCGCGGGACCGTGTGGCGAAGGATCGCGCGGCTTGCTCACGGCGTGCTCCTCAATCCTGGAGGATGCGGTCGGGACGGCGCGGCAGCGGACGCGCCATCGGCATCAGCTGCACCTGCGCCGCCGACCCGCGTCCCGACAGCGACGGGTTGGTCATGAAGTACTCGTGCGCCGAGAACGGCTTGGCGCCGCCGTCGAGGCGACGCCAGTGGCCGTCGGCGCCGAGCTGCCAGGATTGCAGGTTGTCCTTCAGGTCCATGACCATGATCTGGTCGAGCACCTGCGCGTGCACCGTCGGGTTGCGGATCGGCACCATGGTCTCGACCCGCCAGTCCATGTTGCGCGCCATCCAGTCCGCACTCGAGATGAACACGAGCGCGTCGCGCGACGGCACCCGGTGGCCGTTGCCGAACACGAAGATGCGGCTGTGCTCCAGGAAACGTCCGACGATCGACTTGACCTGTATGTTCTCCGACAGCCCCGGCACGCCCGGACGCAGGCAGCAGATGCCGCGTATCACGCACAGCACGCGCACGCCGGCGCGGGAGGCGTCGTAGAGTTTGTCGATCAGCTCGTCGTCGACGATGGAGTTCACCTTGAGCCAGATCTGCGCCGGCTTGCCGGCGCGCGCGAAGGCGATCTCGGCGTCGATCAGCCGCACCAGGGTGGCGCGCGTGGTCAGCGGCGAGAACGCGATCGCGTCCATCGAGGCCGGCCGGGCGTAGCCGGTCATGTAGTTGAACAGCCGTGCCGAATCCCGCACCAGCGCCACGTCGCAGGTGAAGAAGCTGAGGTCGGTGTAGATGCGCGCGGTGATCGGGTGGTAGTTGCCG
>CAXTNB010000279.1:0-2422 GCA_964245385.1 uncultured Acetobacteraceae bacterium
GCCCCCCTATAACCCCGCGGATGAGCCAGACCGACGCCACCACGCGGCCTGCGGCCGCCCCGGACTACTCGGAAGCCCGCAACCGCATGGTCGACAGCCAGATCCGGCCGGTGCAGGTCAACGATCCCCGCATCCTCAGGGCGATGCGGACGCTGCCGCGCGAGCGGTTCGTGCCGGCGGCCTCGGCGTCGCTGGCCTACGCCGACCGCGCGATCAAGCTGAGCGACGGCCGGGTGCTGATGGAGCCGCGCATCATCGCGCGGCTGCTGCAGGTGGCGGTGCCGCGCGCCGGCGAGGCGGCGCTGGTGGTGGCCGCGGCCACCGGCTACGCGGCGGCGCTGCTGGCCGCCCTCGGCCTGCACGTCACCGCGCTCGAGCAGGACCCGGCGCTGGCCGCGGAGGGGACGCGGCTGTGCGCCGAGCTGGCGCCGGCGGTGCGATTCCGCGTCGCCCCGCTGCGGGCCGGCTGGCCGGCCGACGCGCCGTACCAGCTGATCATCATAGACGGCGCGGTGCGCGCGCTGCCCGAGGAGTTCGCGGCCCAGCTCACCGCCGTGCTGGCCGAGGCCTCGACGCACGGGCTGCGGGCGCGGCCGCAGTTCGACGCGTCGACCGCCCTGATCCCCGAGCTGGCCCCGGCCGCGCGGTTCAGCTTCTAGCGCGGCCCCGGCGGCCGCGAGCCGTTATGGCACGCGGTACTGGCAGGGAGGGCGAGGTTTATGGCACACAGGTCGCGTGGCGCCCGCTGCCGCGCCGGCGCGGACGGCTGTCGGAGGAGACTTGGATGATGGTTCGCACCGGGGTCGGGGTCGGGCTCACGGCGTTGCTGTGCAGCAGCACCGCGCTGGCGCAGAAATATGACGGCAGCGGCTCGCCGACCTTCATCCCGCATACGCTGCAGCAGGCGCTGTCGGCGGCCTACCTGACCAACCCGCAGCTGCAGGCCGAGCGCGCCAACCTGCGCGCCACCGACGAGAACGTGCCGACCGCGCTCGCCGGCTGGCGTCCGACCATCACCGGCACCGCCACGCTGACCTACTTCCAGGGCACCAGCTCGGAGGGCGCCCTGCTGCCGCAGACGCCGGTCAACTCCCCCGGCTACACCGGCGGCGTCACCATACAGCAGCCGATCTACGCCGGCGGCCACACCACGTCGCTGACGCACGAGGCACTCAACCGGGTGATGGCGGAGCGGGCCAACCTGATCGCGACCGAGGAGACGGTGTTCACCAACGTGGTCAACGCCTATGTCGGCGTGATCCAGAACCAGCAGAACCTGCAGATCCAGACCAACAACGAGCGCGTGCTGGTGGAGCAGCTGAACGCCACCAACGACCGCTTCCGCGTCGGCGAGATCACCCGCACCGACGTCGCGCAGGCGGAGGCGGCGCTGGCCACCGCGCGCGCGCAGCGCCAGCAGGCGGAAGGCCAGCTCGAGACCGCCGAGGCGACCTACGTGCAGCAGGTCGGCATGCCGGCGCCGCCCAACCTGATCCCGCCGCAGCCGCTGATGCTGCCGGTGCACAGCGAGCAGGAGGCGATGTCGGTCGCGATCTCCAACAATCCCAACGTGATCGCGGCCCTGTTCACGCAGTCCTCGGAGAAGGATGCGGTCGACGTCGCGGTGTCGGCGCTGCTGCCCAAGGTCGCGGCCCAGGCCGAGTACCTGCACGGCGTGAACCAGGGCTACAAGGGCTACGAGCAGGACATCAAGGAGGCGATCCTCAACTTCCAGGTGCCGATCTACCAGGGCGGCGCGGAGTATTCCGCGGTACGTCAGGCCCGTCAGACCGAGCAGTACGCGCGCCGCCAGGTCGACGTGCAGCGCCGCACCGCGCTGCAGGCGGCGGTGTCGAACTGGGAGAACCTGGTCGCCTTCCGCGCCTCGATCGACAGCAACCGCGCTGCGGTGCAGGCCAACATCGTGGCGCTGGACGGCGTCGAGCGACAGGCGATCGTCGGCACCAGCACCACGCTCGAGGTGCTGCAGCAGCAGCAGACCCTGCTCTCGGCGCAGCTCGCCCTGGTGCAGAGCCTGAGCAGCCTGATCACCGCCTCCTACAGCGTCGCCGCGGCGATCGGCCGCCTGACCGCGCGCGACCTGAAGCTGAGCGTGCCTCTCTACGACGAGACGGCCTACTACAATGCGGTCAGGGACCGCCTCTGGGGCTTGAACGACTACGCCGTGGCGCAGCCCGGGCGCTGAGCGGCACAGCAGGGGACATCGATATCTTGAGCAGATCCAAACCGACCGATTCCGTCGAGCGGGCTTCCGGCGAGGATGGCTCGATGGACACCATCCTCGCCTCGATCCGGCGCATCCTCAACGAGGACGAGGTGGCGCCGGCGGAGGCGCCGCAAGATCGCGGCAACCAGGAGCGGAGCAGCCAGGAGCGGGGCGCGGACCGCGAGCCGGCGAAGC
>CAXTNB010000279.1:2522-4040 GCA_964245385.1 uncultured Acetobacteraceae bacterium
GGCAACCAGGAGCGGAGCAGCCAGGAGCGGGGCGCGGACCGCGAGCCGGCGAAGCCGCCGGTCCGTCGCGACGAGGACGACGTGCTGGTGCTGGGGGAGGCCATGATGGTGCCCGAGAAGGCCGAGCCTGTGCTCGCCGTGCCGCCGCCGCCGCTGGCGCCGCCGCAGGTGATCCCGCCGGTCGCATCGGCGCCGGCGATCCCGGTGGCGCCGCAGGAACCGGTGCTGGTCGACCGCGCCGCGATCGAGGGGTTGGTGGCGGCGCGCACCCGCGCGGCCACGGCGCAGTCCTTCGAGGCGCTGCACGAGGCGCTGCTGCGCGAGCAGCCGGCGCCGGCGCCGGTCCCGGCCTCGCCGACCCTGCTGCGGGCGGGCGGTCCGACCATCGAGGAGCTGGTGCGCGACGAGCTCCGCATGCTGCTCAGCAACTGGCTCGGCGTGCACCTGCCGCCCATGGGGGAGAGCATGGTGCGGGCCGAGATCGAGAAGCTGACGCGTCGATAGGCCGGGGTCGCCGCGCGCAGGCCGCGGCCGCCCGACCAACGCCGCGGCGATCGGGAGGCAGGCCCACCCGATCCGCCCACGCCTGCTAGGTTGCCTCATGCTGGACAAGAACTTCGACCCTGCGCGAGCCGAGGGCCCGCTCTACGCGCTCTGGGAGGCCGAGGGCGCGTTCGCCGCCGAGCCGGACGGCGGCAGGCTGCCGTTCGCGGTCATGATCCCGCCGCCCAACGTCACCGGCACGCTGCACGCGGGGCACGCGCTGAACATGACGCTGCAGGACATCCTGATCCGCTGGCGGCGCATGCAGGGCCGCGACGCGCTGTGGCAGCCCGGCACCGACCATGCCGGCATCTCCACCCAGCTGGTGGTCGAGCGCGCGCTGCGCGCCGAGGGCGGCGACAGGGAGGCGATGGGGCGCGACGCCTTCGTCGAGCGGGTCTGGGCCTGGAAGGCGCAGTCCGGCGGCACCATCACCCACCAGCTGCGCCGGCTGGGCTGCTCGCTCGACTGGTCCCGCGAGCGCTTCACCATGGACGAGGGCCTGTCGGAGGCGGTGCGCGAGGTGTTCGTGACGCTGCACCGCGAGGGGCTGATCACCCGCGCCCGCCGGCTGGTGAACTGGGATCCGGCGTTCCGCTCGGCGCTGTCCGACCTCGAGGTGGAGAGCCGCGAGGTGCAGGGCCGGCTGTGGACCATACGCTACCCGATCGAGGACGCCTCGGGCGCGGCCGGAGCCGACAGCATCACCGTCGCCACCACGCGGCCGGAGACCATGCTGGGTGACGTCGCGGTGGCGGTGCATCCCGATGACGCCCGCTACGCCGCCCTGGTCGGGCGTCACGCGCTGCTGCCGCTGACCGGGCGTCGGGTGCCGATCATCGCCGACGCCCACTCCGACCCGGAGAAGGGCACCGGGGCGGTCAAGATCACGCCGGCGCACGACTTCAACGACTTCGCGGTCGGCCAGCGTCACGGCCTGCCGATGCCGACGATCCTGGACGAGGACGGGCGCGT
>CAXTNB010000280.1:0-4034 GCA_964245385.1 uncultured Acetobacteraceae bacterium
CAGGTCGGCGCGGTCGATGATGGTCTTGGTGGGCACCAGCAGGTCGATCATGCGCGGATCATGCCGCAGGGCGGCGTCCAGGAAGCCGGCGAGCGCCTCGGCCATGGCGCGGCTGGCGGCGTCGACGTCGCCGCCGCGGCAGAGGAACAGCAGCATCTGCTGCGGGTCGGCGGCGTCGTGCGAGGTCAGGAACAGCGCGCCGTGGCGGCCGAAGGCGATCTGCGGGTTGCCGGACTCGCCGAACAGCGCGAAGTGCCAGGCGTTGGACAGCTCGACCAGCGGACGGCGCAGGCCGAAATGGTCGTCGAGCCAGGCGTTGGTGGCGCGAGGCAGGGCCGCGACGCCGCCGAGGCTGGTGGGCAGGCGCGGCGGCGGCGACAGCACGCGGTTCTCGGTGCCGCCGCCCGGATCCGCGCCGGCGAGCTGGACCAGCATCGGCAGCGACACCAGCACGAAGAAGCCGGCGATGGCGGCGAGGCGGCGCATGGCTCAGAAGCGGAAATAGATGAAGGGCCGGTAGGTCCCGGTGGCGAGGTCGGCGGCACACAGGATCAGCAGCATGGCCAGCGAGCCGGCGGCGGCGGTCGAGGTCAGCGCCGGCAGCGGGCCGGCGCGGGGCAGGCGGTCGCGCAGGCCGTCCCAGGGGACGGAGATCGCAGCACCCACCGCGAATGCGGCGAGCACGGAGGCGGGAGCGTACTGGCCGAAGCCGGGTTGCGCGCGGGCGCCGGCGCCGGCCATCGCCCGCATCATCGCGCCCGCGTGCGGGAGGTCGGCGGCGCGGAACAGCACCCAGCCGAACAGCACGGCGAGCAGCGCGTAGCCGTGGCGCAGCGGGCGCCACAGCCGGGCCAGTGCCGCCGCCAGGCCGGCGCGCTCCAGCACCAGGAAGCCGCCGTGCCAGGCGCCCCACAGCACGAAGCTCCAGGCGGCGCCGTGCCAGAGGCCGCAGAGCAGGAACACGATCCACAGGTTGAGCAGGGTGCGGCCGCGTCCGCGCCGGTTGCCGCCGAGCGGGATGTAGAGGTAGTCGCGGAACCACGAGGACAGGCTGATGTGCCAGCGACGCCAGAACTCGGTGATCGACTGGCTGACGTAGGGATGGCGGAAGTTGGTCGGCAGGGTGAGGCCCATCATGCGGGCGAGCCCGATCGCCATCAGCGAGTAGCCGGCGAAGTCGAGATAGATCTGCAGCATGTAGCAGGCGGCGCCGAACCAGGCGGTGCGGGCGTCGAGGGACTGCGCCGGCAGGGCGAAGATGGCGTCCGCCGGCCGCGCCAGGGTGTCGGCGAGCAGGGTCTTCTGGGCGAGGCCGATGATCAGCAGGCGGATGCCGGCGCTGACGTCGGCGGCGGTCACCCGCCGGTGCGCGATCTGCTCAGCGATGCTGGCGTAGCGCACGATCGGGCCCGCGACCAGCTGGGGGAACATCGACAGGTAGACGGCGAGCTGCAGCGGCGTCGCCGGCCGCGGCACGGTGCGTCGGTGGATGTCCATCACGTAGGAGATGGCGTGGAAGGTGAAGAAGGAGATGCCGAGCGGCAGCGCCGGGGCGGCGAGCGGCACGCCGAACTGCGCCGCGACGAAGCCGGCGTACTTGAAGATCGCGAGCAGCAGCAGCTGGGCGCCGACGGTGACGGCGAGAAAGGCGCGATGGCCCTGGCCGCGGCCGCGCGCGGCGTGGATCGCCTGTCCGCCGAACCAGGCGATGACGCCGACCAGGCAGAGCAGCCACAGCGAGCGGGCCTCGCCCCAGCCGTAGAAGATCAGGCTGCCGACGAGCAGGACGGCGTTGCGGCAGCGCCACGTCGCGTAGCAGGCGAAGAACAGGGGCAGGAAGTAGAACAGGAACACGATCGAGCTGAACAGCATCGGGTTGGATCAGACGCGGCGGCCGCGGTGCGGTCAACCGCCGGGTCCGGATGAATTCATCGCCATGAAACCGATCCGCCGTGCCGCGGCACTGTCTGCGGCCGGACGCAGGCCGTAGGATGCCGGCAGAGGGTTCGAGGGTCATGGCGATGCGGCTGGCTGGTCTGATGCTTGGGGTGGCGCTGGTCGCGTCGGCGCGCGCGGCGGCGGCGCCGGCCACGCACGACGTGCTGCGCGACACGCTCCCCAACGGGCTGCGGGTGGTGATCGTGCGCGACCGGCTGGCGCCGGTGGTGACGTCGGAGGTCAGCTACCTGGTCGGCTCGAACCAGGCGCCGGACGGGTTCCCCGGCACCGCGCACGCGCTCGAGCACATGATGTTCCGCGGCAGCGAGGGGCTGGACAAGAACCAGCTGGCCGAGATCGGCGCCCGCCTCGGCGGCGGCTACAACGCCGAGACCACCGAGACGGTGACGCAGTACTACTACACCGCGCCGTCCGAGGACCTGTCGGTGATGCTGCGCATCGAGGCGCTGCGCATGCAGGCGCTGAGCCTGCACGCGCAGGACTGGGAGAAGGAGCGCGGGGCGATCGAGCAGGAGGTGTCGCGCGACCTGTCGAGCCCATTCTACCTCTACATCTCGCAGGTGCAGGCGGCGATGTTCGCGGGCACCCCGTACGCGCACGACGCGCTCGGCACGCGGCCGTCGTTCGACAAGACCGACATCTCGCTGCTGCGCGGCTTCTACGACCGCTGGTACGCGCCCAACAACGCGATCCTGGTGATCGCGGGCGACGTCGATCCCGAGGCGGCGCTGGCGCAGGTGCGGACGGCGTTCGACGCCATCCCGCGCAAGCAGCTGCCGGCGAAGCCGGACTTCGCGCTCGGCGCGGTGTCGGCGCAGACGCTGGCGCTGGGCACCGACTACCCGGTCGGCTTCGCGACGCTGGCCTACCGCATGCCCGGGCTGCAGGCGCGCGACTTCGCCGCCGCCGACGTGCTGTCGGACGTGCTGACCGACCAGCGCAGCCCGCTCTACGGGCTGGTGACGCAGGGCCGCGCGCTGGTGTCGGAGTTCGCGTTCCTGCCGAAGGCGGATGTCGGGTTCGGGGTGGCGGTGGCGGCGTTCCCCAAGGGGGGCGACGCGAAGCCGCTGCTCGAGCAGATGCGCGCGATCATGGCGCAGGCGGCGCATGACGGGGTGCCGGCGGAGCTGGTGGAGGCGGCCAAGCGCAAGGAGCGGGCGCAGCTCGCCTTCGCCAACAACAGCATCACCGGGCTCGCCAACAGCTGGGCGCGGGCGCTGGCGTTCCAGAACCTGTCGTCGCCGGACGCGATCGACGCCGCCTACGCCGCCGTCACGGTGGCGGACGTGAACCGGGTGGCGCGGCTGTGCCTGGATCCGGACCACGCGATCACCGCGGTGCTGACGCCGCGCGAGGCGGGGCACGCGGTGGCGGGCGCCGGCTTCGGCGGTGCGGAATCTTTCGCTGCGCCGCCGGACAAGCCGGTGACGCTGCCGGACTGGGCGCGCGACGCGCTGCACGAGGCGCGCATCCCCGAGGCGGGGCCGGCGCCGGTGGTGAGCATGCTGCCCAACGGCATCCGGCTGATCGTGCGGCCGGTGCGGGTCAGCCGCACCGTGTCGGTGTTCGGCCAGGTGCGGAGCGACGCGGACCTGCAGGAGCCGCAGGGCAAGGAGGGGGTGTCGCAGGTGGTGGGCGACCTGTTCAGCTACGGCACGACGCATCTCGACCGGCTGGCGTTCCGCAAGGCGGCGGACGATATCGCGGCGAGCCTGGATGTCGGCAGCCGGTTCTCGCTGCAGGTGCTGACGCCGCAGTTCGAGCGCGGGGTGGCGCTGCTCGCCGACAACGAGCTGCATCCGGCGTTCCCGGAGGCGGCGTTCCCGGTGGTGCGGCAGGAGACGGCGCAGGGGCTGGCGGGGCTGCTGCAGTCGCCGGGCTACCTGTTCCAGAAGGCGGTAAGCAAGGCGATCCTGCCCGACGGCGACCCGAAGCTGCGGCAGGCGACGCCGGCCAGCGTCGAGGCGCTGACGCTGGCGGACGTGCGACGCTACTACGACAGCGCGTTCCGGCCGGATCTCACGACGATCGTGGTGATCGGCGATGTGACCCCGGAGGAGGCGCGCAAGGTGATC
>CAXTNB010000281.1:0-3646 GCA_964245385.1 uncultured Acetobacteraceae bacterium
CTCATAACCTGAAGGTCACAGGTTCAAATCCTGTCCCCGCAACCAGATGTCCGCGCAAACCCAAACCAACACGCGACCCACCATGAGCCGGTGGGCCGCACGTCGTGCTTGCCGTGCCCTGCATCACGAGACTGGCTGGGGGACCTGGACCTGTAGCAGTATTGCCTTGGCTGCCTGCGCTCCCTATGCTGCACACAACAAGAAAACGCGCAGGGAAGATTGTCCATGGATGCCGATCTCCCGGTGCAAGCAGAAGCAGGTGACCTTCTGCGGCTTATAAATATCGGTAAGGACTTCGGCGCGATCCGCGCGCTGTCGAACTTCACGCTGTCAGTAAAAGCCGGCGATGTCGTCGGGTTGATGGGAGACAACGGCGCGGGAAAGTCTACGCTCGTCAAGATCATCGCCGGCAATTTCCACCAGACGCATGGATCTATTCACTTCGATGGCGAGGAGCATCGCTTCGACAGCCCGCTCGCCGCGCGCTCGGTCGGCATCGAGGTCGTCTACCAGGATCTCGCCCTCGCCGATAACGTGACCGCGGCGGCCAACGTGTTCCTGGGCCGCGAGATGATTCGCAAGGTCGGACCGTTCCCGTTCCTGGACCATCGGGCGATGAACGCCCGCGCCCTCGCCCTCTTCGAGGAACTCAAGTCCGAGACGCGCCCGCGTGATCTGGTCAAGCAGATGTCTGGCGGGCAGCGCCAGGCCGTCGCCATCGCGCGCACCCGGCTGGCCAATGCCAAGCTTATCCTGATGGACGAGCCCACGGCCGCGATCTCGGTGCGGCAGGTGGCTCAGGTGCTCGACCTCATCCGCCGGCTCCGGGACACCGGCGTGGCGGTCATCCTGATCTCGCATCGCATGCCCGACGTGTTCTCGGTCTGCGAACGGGTCGTCGTGCTGCGGCGTGGCGAGAAACGGGCGGACAAGCCGATCGCCCAATCGAGCCCGGAAGAGGTCACGGCGCTGATCACCGGCGCCAAGGAGTATGCCTGATGTCGGAGAACATCGGCACGGCGATCGCCTTCGACAATATCGGCAACGTACGCTGGTATCGCCGCGGCGCGCTGGCGACGCAGACCGCCTATGTCGGGATCGCGTTCATCGTGATCACCCTGCTGGTCGCGATCTTCACACACCGGTTCCTGTCGTACGGAAACCTGCTCAATACGTCCAAGAACTTCAGTTATATCGGCATCGTGGCACTCGGATCGACGCTGGTCATCATCACCGGCGGCATCGACCTCTCGGTCGGCTCCGTCATGGCGCTGGTGGCCGTCATGACCGCCATCCTGATGAAGGTGCTGTCGGCGACGATGCTCGCCGGCATTCCGTACGCGGTGATGATCGTCTCGGCGTCGGGGGGCATGGCGATCGCGGCCGTGGTCGGGCTCATCAACGGGCTGCTGATCGCGAAGGTGAAGCTCTCGCCCTTCGTCACCACGCTGGGCATGCTCTCGATCTGTCGCGGCATCACCTACGTGATCACCCAGGGTCGCGGCCAGGCGCCCGCCGGGCCGTATGTCGACACGTTCTACTCGCTGTCCGACGGCAAGCTGCTCGGGATCCCGGTGTCGGTGGTGTATCTGCTCGTGCTCGCCGTGGTGATGGGTGTGGCACTGCGCCACACCCGCTGGGGCCGATACGTGTTCGTGCTGGGCAACAACGAGCGGGCGGCGCAACTGACCGGTGTCGCCGTCGCGCGGGTCAAGATGTCGGTCTACGTGCTCTGCGCGCTCAGCGCCGGCCTGTCCGGCATCCTGATCGTCGGCTGGCTGGGCTCGGCCCCGGCCAACCTCGCGACCGGCTACGAGCTCAAGATCATCGCCGCCTCGGTGATCGGTGGTGCCGACCTCGCGGGCGGTGTCGGCGGACCGGTGGGCGCCATCCTCGGCGCCGCCCTGATCGAGGTGATACGCAACGGGCTCGCGCTGTTCGGCGCCGACACCTACTGGGAGCAGGCGTTCGTAGGTTCGATCATCATCCTGGCGGTCCTGGTCGACAAGATACGCACCCGGCAACCCGAGTAGCGGCCCGGATCGCGCGCACGAACAAGAAACCAGACAGGGAGACTTCCAGATGAGAACGATGCTTCTTGGCGCTGTCGCGGGCTTGGCGATGCTGGCCAGCGCGCACGCCGCGGACACCTACAAGTTCGCCCTGATCCCGAAGGGCATGGACAACCCGTATTTCGACCTGTCGCGCAACGGCTGCGTGGCGGAGGCGGCAAAGCTCGGCGTGACCTGCATCTACAAGGGGCCGGCGACGCACGAGCCGGCCACGGAAGTCCAGATCATGCAGGACTTCGTCACCCAGGGGGTCGATGGCATCGCGATCTCGGTCGCGGACGCGGACTCCGTCATCCGGGTGATCAAGCAGGCGCGTGACGCCAACATCCCGGTGATCACCTTCGACGCGGATGCCGACAAATCCGAACGGCAGGCCTATGTCGGCACCGACAACAAGGAGATGGGGCGCGAACTCGCTCGCCAGCTCATCAAGCTGCACCCGCAGCCCAGCACCTTCGCCACCCAGTCGGGAGGTCCGGCCGCCGCCAACCTCAATGACCGCCTCGCCGGGCTCTACGAGGTCCTGAAGGGAGCCGGCTGGAAGGAGGTGAAGGGCTCGCCCTCGTTCTGCAACGACGATGCCGCGCTGGCGGACCAGCAACTGTCGGATTTCGCCACCGCCAATCCCGACATCGGCGCCATCATTCCGGTCGGCGGCTGGGCCCTGTTCGCGCCCAAGGCCTACAGGAACTTCATCGACGCGAACATGGACCGCGTCAAGGCAGGCAAGTTCCCGCTGGTGATGGCGGACACGCTGCCGGTCGAGCTGCAGTTGCTGAAGGACGGCTACGTCCAGACCCTGGTCGGCCAACGTCCTGCCGAGATGGGCCAGAAGGCGATGGACATCCTGCTGGCGCTGAAGAAGGGCCAGAAGGTCGCCGCCGTGAACATGGTCGGCCTGGACGTCGTGACCAAGGACAACGTCGACAAGTTCCTGGCCTCCTCGCGATAGCGGCCGGTCGTCCCGGCGATGGGAGAGCCCTGACCGAGAGGTCGTCGAGCGGTTTGCGCGAGTGCCGGTTGTCGGTGCGAGGTTGGCCTCGCGCTCGCTTCGGACCTCGCCCGCCGCTGCATCAGGGCCCGGGTCGTCGATACTGCCGCGCGATCGGCGTCACATCCCGAACCCTGAAGGTCCGGGACGCTATCGGCAGCGCGCGCCCGAGAATCGCGTCAGGGCATGCGCTCGATCTTGCAGGGGCAGCCGCCAGGGACATGCTGGAGGCGGGTCCTGGGCCGCCCTACGGCACGTCCTTCCGCCGCGAGCGTCTGGTCGAGAACGGGCCGCCGCGCGTCGGGCCGACGCACGAGTTTTGGTGGTGCGCTCCTCAGGGGGTGAACTGCAGCCGCGCCAGGCGCGCGTACAGCCCGTCCTCGCGAACCAGCTCCGCGTGCGTGCCGGTGGCGATCACCCGGCCCTGGTCCAGCACGATGATGCGGTCGGCGCGGCGTACCGTCGCCAGGCGATGCGCCACCACCAGGGTGGTGCGATCGCTGGCGAGACGCGTCAGCGCCTGCTGCACGGCGCGCTCGGACTCCGCATCCAGCGCGCTGGTCGCCTCGTCGAGCAGCAGGAT
>CAXTNB010000281.1:3656-4030 GCA_964245385.1 uncultured Acetobacteraceae bacterium
GGCCTCGGCGGCGACGCGCACCTCGGTGTCGCTCGCCTCCGGCCGCCCGTAGCGTATGTTCTCGCGCGCGGTGGTGCTGAAGATCACCGGGTCCTGCGACACCAGGCCGATGCGTCGGCGCAGCGCCGACGGGTCGAGCGAGGCGATGTCGACGCCGTCGATCCGGATCACGCCCTGCTGCGGGTCGTAGAAGCGCAGCAGCAGCTGGAACAGGGTGGTCTTGCCGGCGCCAGACGGGCCGACCAGGGCGGTGAACGCGCCCGGCGCGATGGCGAGATCGATGCCGTCCAGCGCCGGACGGTCGGGACGGGTGGGGTAGCGGAACCGCACCGCCTCGAAGCCGATGCGGCAGGCCGGCCGCCGGCCGCCGCGCG
>CAXTNB010000282.1:0-1874 GCA_964245385.1 uncultured Acetobacteraceae bacterium
TTGCCGATGCCCTGCTGATACACGTACACCGAGGGTGCGGCACGCAGCAGCGTCGCGACACTGCCCTGCACCCCGGTCTGCGCGATCTGGGCGGTTCCGAGTTCGGTCACGGCGCTCGGCGAGTCCTTCTCCTTCAGCAGCCGGCGCTGCGCCCGCACGGTGATGCTCTCGCTGGTGCCGGGCAGGAAGTTGGACACGTTGCCGGGATTTGCCGAGCCGGAGCGAGGCGTCTGGGTCGGCGCCGTGTTCTGCGCGACCTGCACGCCGGCAACGGGACGTGCGTGTCGCGCGCCGACCGCCTGCGCACCGTTCGCCACGTTCGCGCTTGCAGCATCCGGGCTCGACGAGGTGGCCTGTGCGGACGCCGACGTCGCGGCCAGCAACACCGTCATCGCTGCGGAACTGGCTAGGCAGACGCGCAAAGGTAAGAAGTAGGAGCTTGCCATACGAGCTGCTCTCCTCTGCAGGATTAGGCTGGATCTGCTCGTCGCCTGCGTTGCTTCGCCGGGACGTCGTTCTGCTCAAACTACCGGGCGGTCGATGAAGCGATAGGGTAAAGCGAGATCTCGAAGAGATTGCCTCAGGATGTGGCAGAGCTGCAACTTAATCCGCGCGTATTGCACGAGTAACAGGGTTCTGCGGCACGAACGGTCAGATGTGCGCCCGTTTTGCATCTTCGGACAGCTTGCTGGTCAAGAAGCGGGCAGCTGGCGCCCGGGATAGACAGCGATCGACCTTGACGGGAAGTCAGTGCGACGTGCGGCGCGACGATGATGATTCAAGCGATGTCGGCATCATCACGTCTTCCTATGCCGCACACGAGGCCATCTCGGGCGATCGCAGGATTGATCACCAGGAACAGCAACTTGCCCGAAGCGGTCGCCGTGACGGTCTCGACGACACTGCCGAAGAAGTCGCAGATCGTTCCCACGACTGCGCCGGCGTCGATGTCCTCCCCGACCTGCACGCTCTGCTTGAAGAAGCCGGCCGCGCGCGACCTGATCCAGACGAACTCGTCGAAGCAGCGCGGCGGCGGGTATTCCTGCACAGGCCCGTCCAGGACATCAAGGATGCGCAGGACGTTCTCCACCCCAGCCAGCATACGTGCAGCGATCGCCGGTGCGTACAGGCCTGCGCCGCCGTCTTCCGCGATGATGGCCGGAACGCCGAGCTCCGCGGCCGCGGCGACGGCAAGACCGGAGATCGGCCCGCCGGACGGGCGTTGCGCGAGCAGCGACGGCGATCCGAACGCGGTTGCCATCTTCCGGCTCTGCGCGTCGACCGTGGCGTCGCCGGTCTCGTGATACAGGGTGAACGGCACGAGTGCCTCCGGGAGATCGCCGCCGTGCAGGTCGACATAGGCGCTCGCGTGACGCATCGCGCGCTGCACGAGCGACCAGGCCAGGCGCTCCGTGAAGCTTCCCTTCGGCCTGCCGGGGAAGGCGCGGTTGAGGTTCAGGTCGTCGACCGGGGACACGTAGGCCGTCCGCTGCTCGAAGGCCGGAGGGTTCATGAGCGGCAGGCAGAGGATCTGGCCACGGACGCTGGCGGGATCGAGCTTCGCTCCGAGTTGCACCGCGGCGTCGATCGACGGGTACTCGCCGCCGTGGATCCCTGCGGTGACCAGCACCGAGGCGCCGGGTTCGCGCCCTCGGACCGCGACGTACGGCCACTTCCAGCCGGTCAAGACGGGATCGCCCCAGTCGACATGACCTTGGGTCCTGCCGCCGGGCGCGGGCGCGGGAACTGCATCGAACCGCCAATCCGGCATGTCGCTCTCCTTCCGCATCCGATCCGGTGAACCCGCTGCGTCGCATGCCGATCTCCTCGGCGGTCCGGCGCCAGGTCGTCCTCGCCTGCGCTTCCGCGTTCGC
>CAXTNB010000282.1:1884-4000 GCA_964245385.1 uncultured Acetobacteraceae bacterium
CGCCCGACGCGCCCCCGCGGCCGTTCCGCCCGGGCGAGCGCACCGGCTCGGCTCACTTGCCGCCGTCCACGCTGAGCGTCTGGCCGTTGATCCAGCCCGCCAGATCGCTGGCGAGGAACAGGACGGCATGCACGATGTCCTCGACCGTGCCGAGCCTGCGCATCGCGACCGCCTCCAGCAGGCGCTTCTGGCCTTCGGGTCCGTAGGCCTCCCACTGCCGTTCCGTGGTCGGGTTCGAGCGGACGAAGCCGGGTGCGACGCTGTTGACGGTGATGCCGAACGGACCGAGCTCATGGGCGAGCTGGCGGGTCAGTCCGATCTCGCCGGCCTTCGCCGCCGCGTAGGCCTGGATACCGGTAAGGCTGATGCCGATCCCGGCACCGCTCGAGATGGTCACGATGCGCCCGCGTCCCGCCGCCTTCATGCCGGGTATCACCGCCTGCGCCATGAGGAAGGCGCCGGTGAGGTTGACGCCGAGGATGGCCTGCCACTCCGACGCGGCCACCGCCTCCGCGGCCTTGCCCACCTGGCCGCAGACACCGCCGGCGCTGTGCACGAGGATGTCCGCGGCTCCGAACGCGTCCAGGGCGGCGGCGATCGCGGGCGGGTCGGTGACGTCCACCACCGCCGTGGTCAACGCGCCCGGGGCGCGGGCGGCAGTTTCGGCGAGGCCGTCCCGGTTGATGTCGACCGCGAGCGTCGTGGCACCGAGTCGGGCAAGCGCCTGCGCGATCCCGCGTCCGATGCCGTGACCGGCTCCCGTGACCAGCGCCCTGCGCCCCTCGAAGCCGATCCGCATCAAGCGCTCGCCAGCGCGGTTCGCGCGAGGACGTCGAGGTTGGCGCGACTGAGCCCGCGCCTGCCGTCCTCGATCTCGTGGATCATTCGGGTGAGCGCCGACAGGATCGGCGCCGCACGCCCGAGTGAAGCCGCCGCCTCGATCACGGGACCGAGCTGTGCGTCCACCTCGGTCCGGCGCTTGCGGATGGCGAGATCGCGCCAGATGCCGCTATGGGATTTCGCCGAACGGCGGTTCTGCCGCACCATGGCGTGAAACGAGGCTGCGACCGCCGCCTCGTCCGCGCCTGGCGCGAAGGCCGCCGGATCGAAACCGTCGAAGCCCAGCGGGTGCACCCCCTGGGCGAGCGCCATCGCCACCGGCTCGCGCGCGGTCGCCGCCAGAAGTGCTCGATGCTCCGGCGCGTCGAGCACGTCGGCGATCGAGTCGTCGGTGACGGCGGTGGCGAACAGCAGCGCGCCGTAGCCGAGCTTTCCCCACAGGTAGCCGACGATGTTCCCGGTCACGGCGGCCGAAGGCTCGAACGGCAGCAGCATGCGATGCAGGGCCTCGATCCGTTCGGTCCGCGAACCGTCGATCTCGCCCACGACACATGCACCACGACCGCCGAAGAGGATGCGGCCAGGCGACAGGTAATCGGCGCCGAAATTGATGAAGCCGCCGATGACGCGGTGCGTCCCGACGGCGCGCCCGATCACGACTTCGTTCAACCCGTTCTGGAACGAGGCGACGTAGCCCGCGTCCGCGAGATGCGGCAACAAGGCGCGGGTGGCCTCCTGCGTATGATGCGCCTTGACGCAGAGCAGGATACGCCCGAAGCGGCCCGCCACGGCATCGGGCGTCACCGCGCGCACCGCGACAGTGAACTGCTCGATCGGGCCCTCGATGGTCAGGCCGTCGCGCGTCATCGCCTCGACATGTGCGGCGGTGTCGTCCACGAAGAGCACGTCGTGGCCGGCACGAACCAGGTGGGCGCCGACCGTGCCGCCCACGGCGCCGGCACCCCAGATCAGGATCGTCCCGTTCACTCCCACGGCCCTTCGAGGAGGGCGCGCGTCTCCTCGAC
The DNA here is from genome assembly GCA_964245385.1 of uncultured Acetobacteraceae bacterium. Lineage (GTDB taxonomy): Bacteria > Pseudomonadota > Alphaproteobacteria > Acetobacterales > Acetobacteraceae > Lichenicoccus. The sequence continues at coordinate 3,750 of CAXTNB010000282.1, forward strand.
GGCGATCTCCCAGATCGCGAGCATCTCCTCGTCGCTGCGCTGATAACGGCCTCCGAAGCTGCCGTCTCCTAGGAGCTTCCGGATTTCCGCGGGGCTCAGCAACCGGAACCGGTCGGGATCTGCCATCGGCTTCGGCTCATCCGGCGCATCGACGCCGGCGAGCCGCGTCCAGGGAAAGTTCTCCATCCAGGAGGCATGCGAGGCGAGCGGCTCGGTCTGCCGCACCTTCGCCCTCGTCCGGGCGGCGCTCC
>CAXTNB010000283.1:0-3995 GCA_964245385.1 uncultured Acetobacteraceae bacterium
CCCACGCGGAGGTTCGAATCCTCCCGCCCCAGCCGTTCCCGTCCCGGTCGTTTCGTCCGGACTTCCACGATACGTGCAAGTAACGCGGGGCCTGCCGGGGTCGGATCGCCGCGGCCGGCAGGCCCCCGCGGATCAGACCGCCTTCTTGAGGTTCGGACTGGCCTTGAAACGTACCGTCTTGCCGGCCTTCACCTTCACCGGCTCGCCGGTGCGCGGGTTCAGCGCCTTTCGTGCCTTGGTCTTGCGGACCGTGAAGGTGCCGAAGGACGGCAGGGTGAAGCCGCCCTCCTTCTTCAGCTCGCGCACGATCGCCCCGATCAGGTCGCTCGCAGCCTGGTTGGCGGCGACGCCGGTGCAGTCGATGGAGTCCTGAAGGACGCCGGCAATGAAGGCCTTGCTCATGAAGATCGCCTACTCCTGGTCGTGGCAGCGGGAACTGCATTCGAATCGAGAGATCCGAAGTAACCCGCATGGGAAGCGTGTCTACAGCTGAAAAATCCGCGTGACCAGCAGGAAGTTCCAATCATGGACAAACTGCAAGATGAGATCAGCAAGAGCGCGTCCTATCGGCAACAGGTGGCATCCGCTCTGCGTTTTCGCATAGGCTGTGCGCGATGAAGCAACCGATCGTGCGACGCGGCGTCTGCCTGTTCGCGCACTACGCGCCGGATCGCCGACTTTCCAGCTCCGTCCTGCACTACCTCGCGCAGCTCAGGCGATGCGGCCTGTCGGTGCATCTCGCGCTCTCCGGGACGCAGCGACTCGCGGTCGAGGATCGCGACATCCTCGACCGCCTCGGCGTCGCCGCCCATCCGCGGGTCAACGCAGGTCTCGATTTCGGTGCGTGGCAGCACCTGCTCCGCGCCGGCTGCGCGCAGGGCGCGGACAGCGTGCTGCTCGCCAACGACAGCGTGTTCGGTCCGCTGCGCGAACTGGCGCCGATCGTGCACGCGATGCAGGCGCGAGGCTACGACGCCTGGGGCATGGTCGAATCTCACGAAGTGTCCTGGCATCTCCAGTCCTGGTTCCTCTGCATGAGCCGCGAGGCGCTGGCTCGCCCGGCGATCGCGCGCGTGCTCGACCTGCCGTTCGCGCGGATGAGCAAGGCGGAGATCATCCTGCACGGCGAGATCGGGCTGGGCACCGCGATACGCGCCGAGGGCCTGTCATGGGGTGCCTGCCTGCCGGACCGGCGCGTCGGGCTGCGCCGGCTGGTCGCGGTCAATCCCATGCATGTCGACTGGATCACCGCACTTCGCTGCGGCCGGGTCCCCTTCGTCAAGGTGGAGCTGCTGCGCGACAACCCGGCGCGCGTCCCCTGGCTGACGATCTGGCCGAAGATGCTGCGCCGCTATGGAGAGTTTCCCGAGGCCTGGATTGACGAGCGTATAACTGCCGTGCGGCACCGCCGCTCCGGGAGCAGCCTGCGCATGCGCCTGCTCTACCTGCTGCTGACGCGCGACCGCATGGCTGCCCTGCGCTCGGTGCTCAACGGCTGAGACGCCGTCGGGGGAGTTCGCGTCCCGTCCGCTACCGCGAGGCGGCGGCGCGCAGCACCGCGTGCAGCGCCTCGGTCTGGGTATCGTAGTCGGCCAGGGCCGTGCGATGCGGGTTGGCGTAGCCGTCGAGCATCGCCGGCGCCAGCAGGATCTCGCCGATCGCCGAGATCAGGCCGTCCGAGCGCCCGTCGAGCGGGATCAGGCGTCCGTTGACGCCGTCGACGATGTCGTCCGCCTGGCCGCCGGGGGCGGTCGCCACCACCCAGACGTCGCGGGCCAGCGCCTCGCGCACGGTCAGGCCGTAGCTCTCCTTCCACTGCGAGGGGAACAGCAGGACGTCGATGCGGTCGAAGAACGCGTCCAGCCCGTCCTGCCCGTAGGCCGGAACCACCTCGATGCGGCCCGAGACGCGCCAGTCCGAGACGTCGATCGAGCTGAAGCCGAGATTGAGCGTGTTGTCGACCAGGACCAGTTCCCACTCCCCCGAGGTCAGGCTCTCGAAGGCGACGCGGAGCAGGTGGAAGCCCTTGATCGGCTCGTTGCCGCCGACGAAGCCGAAGCGCGGCGGCGAGCCCGGCCGTCGCGGCGCGTGCGGCCGCGACGGCGCGCCGATGCCGTTGCGGCTGACGCCGACCGAGTCGGGCGCCACGCCGTTGGCCAGGTAGAGCCCGCGATGCGTCTCGCTCGGGCACAGCAGGTGTGCCGCCCCGTGCAGCACCTGCAGCAGGATGGCGGCACGCGCCTCGAGGTGGCGCGCCCCGGGCACGCAGGCCTGGCAGACCCGCTGGTCGATGCGGGTCTGGAAGCAGTAGCGGCCGTCGCCGCGCACCATGAACTGCCGGTCGCACAGCCACCAGGCGTCGTGCAGGGTGATGACGTAGGGTATCGCGCGCTCCTGGCACAGCCGCAGGATGCCGGCGCCGAAGCCCTGGATGGAGTGCGCGTGCACCACGTCCGGCCGCACCGCGTCCAGCACGGCGGCGAAGTGCCGGACCGCGGCCGGGTTGTCGAACCCCGCCACGTGATCGCCCGCCGGCGGCAGGGGGGCCGCGAACACCGTCATGCCCTGCCAGTCGTAGCGCAGCAGCGCCTGCTCGCGGTCCTCGACCTCGCCGTGCGAGGTGAAGACGGCGACCTCGACGTCGTCCCGCGCCTGCAGGCGGCGCGCGAGCTGCTCGGCGACGATGGTGGCGCCGCCGAAGCTGCGCGGCCAGAAGAACACGTTGGCCACCAGCACGCGCAGCCTGGCCGCCCGATGCGGATCCGGCGGCGGCTCGGCGGCGCCGAACAGCGGCAGCACCTGCTCGCTCGCGATCCGCGCCGGCGCGTAGCGCTGCAGGACGTCGTGCAGCGCCTGGCGGCCGAGCCGCGCACGCAGCGCGGGATCGCGGATCAGCCGGTCCAGCGCCTGCTCCCAGTCGGCCTCGCTCTCGGCGAGCAGGCCGTTTCGGTCCTGCACCACGACGTCGCGGAAGGCGGCACGCGGCGAGCAGACGCTCGGCATCCCCAGGATCGCCGCCTCCTGGAACTTGATGTTGCTCTTGGCGTCGTTGAACAGCGTCGCCTCCAGCGGCGCGATCGCGATGTCGGCCTCGCCGAGCAGCCGGAGATAGGCGACGTAGTTGGTCCCGGCGAGACGCTCGATGCGGCCGGCGAAGCGCGCCAGCGGCTCCGGCAGGTTCAGGTCGCCGATGATGCGCAGGCGCACCGCCGGATGCGCCCGCAGCAGGCGCTCGATCGCCGGCGCCGCCACCGCGAAGTCCGCGTCGTGGGTCTTGGTGCCGGAGCCGTAGACGACGGTCGCGGTTCCTGGCGTCGCCGCCCCTGCCCTGCCGGCGCGCTCGCGGCGCAGCGTCTGCGCCACCGCGAGCGTCTCGTCGTCCAGCGCGTTCTCGATGCACGCCACCTCGGCGACGCCGGCCTCGCGCATGCAGCGCGCCAGCACCTCGGTCGAGGCGATGCCGCGGCCGCAGGCCAGCATCGCCTCGCGATACAGCCGCACCCCGGCCAGCACCTCGTCGCGCAGTCTGCTGGGAAGCGTCGCGAGGTTGGCGTTGCGCCGGTACAGCGGCTCGTCGAAGATCAGGTCGTCGACCTCCCAGGCCGGCTGCAGGCCGAGGCGACGCGCCTCGCCGATCAGGCCGAGCACGCTCGGACGCGCCGGCACCCGATAGAAGACGACGTGGCTGCAGCATTGCAGCGCCGACAGGGCGGCGGCGGTCTCCTGCCAATCCACCACCGCGCACGGCCAGCCGAGCCGGCGCAGATGCTCCTGCTTCTGCCAGACCCGGTACTTCGCGCATTGCGGCACGCTGAGCTCGGCCACGATCAGCACCGAGCGGCGCAGCCGGGCGACGTCCGCGGCCGCGGTCCAGGGTGCCGCGGCGGGGCTCGGCCGCAGGCGCGGCCGCTCGCGGCGCAACCGGTTGACGACGTGGTGGCGCAGCCGGATCGCCACCCGCTTGCGCAGCCCGCGCGCACCCTCGGTCTCGGCGA
>CAXTNB010000284.1:0-718 GCA_964245385.1 uncultured Acetobacteraceae bacterium
GGCCGCCGCGGCCAGCAGCGCCTCGGCGGCCCGCGTATCCTGGTCGTGCGGCTCCTCGCCGCGCACCGGTGCGGCCAGCGTCAGCTCGTCGCGCACGTTGTCGAACACCGCGAACAGCGAGGGGCGCAGCAGCACCGCCTCCGGCAGCCCCAGGTCGTCGGCGGGCGGATGCGGCAGCCGCTCCATCTGGCGCACCATGTCGTAGCCGAGATAGCCGAACAGGCCGGCGACCATCGGCGGCAGCCCCGCCGGCAGCTCGAGCCGGCTGTCGCGGATCAGCGCGCGCAGGCTGTCGAGCGGCGCCGCCGCGTCGGCGACGAAGCCGCTGCCCCGGCGCGACACGGCGACCGCGCCGTGCGCGCAGCGCCAGATCACGTCCGGCAGCAGCCCGATCACCGAGTAGCGGCCGCGCGCCGCACCGCCCTCGATGCTCTCCAGCAGGAAGGCGTTGCGCGCGGCACCGGGCAGCCCCGCGGTCAGCTTGAGGAAGGCCGCGACCGGGGTCAGCAGGTCGGCCGCCTCGACGGTGTGCAGGATGCGCGGCATCGGCTGGCCCCGTCGGTTCGAGTGCCGGCGCTACTGGCCGACGACGCTGCGGATCGCCTGCGCGTTCAGCACCGGCCTGGTCTTGCCGCGCAGCGCCATGGCGTAGCTGGCCTCGATGTCGTCGCCGATCGCGCCGTCGGCGCGGGACCGAACGGCTTCACCTTCGCCCACG
>CAXTNB010000284.1:728-1526 GCA_964245385.1 uncultured Acetobacteraceae bacterium
CCTGCAGCCGGTCGAAGGCGAGCCGGTTGGCCGACGGCTCGGGATGCTGGATCCCGGTCACGGTGACGACGGCGAAGCCGTCGGCGGTCTCCAGCATGGTCGAGCTCCCCGGGGCGAGGCTGAAGGCGAGCTGCGTCAGCGGCAGGGGTACCCCCGGCGGCGGCGCGCCGCGGCCGAGGGCCGCGACATGCACCACGTCGCCGCGCCCCGAGGCGGCGAGCCCGCCGTGCCGGCGTACCTGGGCATACAGGCTCGCCGCCTGCTGCTCGGCCTCGTGCCGCAGCGCGTCCCGGCGCACCGCCTGCACCACCTGATCGCGCACCGCCTGGTACGGCTGCGGCCGCGCCGGGGTCACGGACGCCACGACCAGCGCATACTCGGAATCGTCCGGCCCCTGCCGCAGCGCCGGCGGCTCGCCCGGCTTCTGCGCGAAGGCCTGATCGAGGATCGCGCGACGCAGCGCCCCGGTCGCCGGCAGCGGCGCCTCCTCGCCGCTCGCGGTGCGGCCCTGCGCGTCCAGCGTGCCCTCCGCGGCCGCGGCGCCGAGCGACGCCGGGATCGCGTCCAGGCCGCCGCCGGCGATCGCGTCCTGCAGCTTCTGCACCCGGTCGGCGATGAGCTCGCGGGCGCGGGACAGGGCGATCTCGTCGTGCAGCGCCGACCGCTGAGCCTCGAAGCTGCGCGTCGCGGGCGCCACCACCTTGGTCACGCGCAGCAGCACCCAGCCGGCGGCCAGGTGCACCGGGCCGCCGACCTGGCCGGGGCTGGCGGCGAAGGCGAGACGGCCGAGCTGCGGAT
>CAXTNB010000284.1:1536-3980 GCA_964245385.1 uncultured Acetobacteraceae bacterium
GATCGGGGAAGGGCGCCTGGGTCGCGTCGTCGAGCGCCACCGGCACGCTGTCGGCGGCGGCGGCCTGCATCTGCGGCCAGCCCGCCCCGCCCTGCCACAGCAGCGCCAGCGCGCGTGCCCGCGCCTCGCTCGGCGCCGTGATCACCTCGACCGAGCGCTTCTCCGGCACGATGACCGCACCCTTGCCCGAGCCGTAGCGGGCGGCGAACAGCGCCCGCTCGTCCGCCTCCGGCACCTCGAGGTCGCGCGCCACCGTCGCCGGCGACAGCACCACCAGCTTGATGCGCCGGGTCGCCGGCGCCTGGAAGCGGTCCGCGTGGTTGTCGTAGTAGCGGCGCAGCGCCGCCTCGTCAGGCGTCGGCGGCGCCGGCATCGCGGCCGAGGCGAAACGCACCATGTCCAGGCTGCGCGTCTCGGCGCCGTAGTCGTAGACCCGCCGCACCAGGCTCGCGGGCGCCTTGGCGCCGACCCGGAGCGGGGCGATCAGCGCGCCGGTCGCGAGATCCTCGCGGAACAGCGACAGCAGCTTCTGCTGGCTGAGGTTGTGCGCGGCGAGCCACTGGTCGAACCGCGGGCGGTCGAACTGCCCGTTCTCTCCCTTGAACAGCGGCAGGTCGAACACCGCCTGGCGCAGCACGTCGTCGGGCACCACGATGCCCAGCCGGTCGGCCTCGCGCAGCGCCTCGGCGCGGCTGACCAGGCCCTGCAGCACCTGCATCGCGACCTGGCCGCGCTCGGACGGCGGGATCTGCGAGGCGTCGCCGCCGGTCTGCTGCGCGACCTGCTGCAGCTGCTGGCGGAACGCGGTGTCGAACTCCTGGACGCTCACCGTGCGCGCGCCCACCGAGGCCACCGTGCCCGGGTCGCGTCCCATGCTGGTGAAGAAGTCGCCGACGCCCCACACCACGAAGGCGGCGAAGATCAGCACGGCGAAGACCCGGCCGACCCAGGAATCGACGAACAGGCGTCGGAAGTACGAGATCATGCGGCGTCCATGCGAGCGCTCCCGGCGGCGTCCGGCCGCACGGCGGCGCACCATAGGCAGCGGACGATGGATTGACCATCCGGGCGCCGCCCTTGTCACCGGCCGGCCGCGCATGGTCTATGCGCCGTCGAAGGATGTCCGGGTTGCGAGAGAGCCGCACGATGCGCCAGATGATCGCCGGGAACTGGAAGATGAACGGCCTCACCGCCGACGCCGAGGCGCTGGCGCTCGCGGTGCGCGACGGGCTGCCGACGCCGCTGGTCGCCGACGTGCTGGTCTGTCCGCCCTACACCCAGCTCGCCTCGATCGGCCGCATCCTCGCCGGCAGCCCGGTCGCCTGGGGCGGCCAGGACTGCATCATGCACGAGCACGGCGCCTACACCGGCGACATCGCCGCGACGATGCTGCGCGACCTCGGCGCCAGCCACGTGATCCTGGGCCACTCGGAACGCCGCCGGCACCATAACGAGATCGACGAGACGGTGCGCGAGAAGGCCGTGGCGGCCGCGCGCGCCGGGCTGATCCCGATCATCTGCGTCGGCGAGAGCGAGGAGCAGCGCGCCGGCGGCCAGCAGGAGGACGTGGTCGGCTGGCAGATCAAGGGCAGCGTCCCGGAGGCCTTCGAGGGCATCATCGCCTACGAGCCGGTGTGGGCGATCGGCACCGGGCGCTCCGCCACCGAGGCCGACGTGGCGGCGATGCACGGCTTCGTCCGCGCCGAGCTGGTGCGTCAGTTCGGCGAGGCGCGTGGCGGCGGCTTTCGCATCCTCTACGGCGGCTCGGTCACCGCCGCCAACGCGAGCGCCCTGCTCGCGGTGCCGGAGGTCGGCGGCGCCCTGGTCGGCGGCGCCAGCCTGAAGGTTGCCGAGTTCCTCTCGATCGTCCGCAGCGCGCGTCCATGACCACCTTCCTGCTGATCCTGCACCTCCTGGTCACGCTGATCCTGATCGGCACCGTGCTGATCCAGCGCAGCGAGGGCGGCGGCCTGGGGATCGGCAGCACCCAGGGCATGGGCTCGTTCATGTCCGGCCGCGGCACCGCCAACCTGCTGACCCGGCTGACCGCGATCCTGGCCGCCATCTTCATGCTGCTGTCGCTGACGCTCGCGGTGATGAACCGCGGCACCGCCGGCGTCGGCCGCGACATCCTGGCGCAGCCTCCCGGTGCCGCGGCGACGCATCCCGCCCGTCCGGCGCTGCCGCCGCTGCCCGCCAAGCCCAGCGGGCCGAGCGTGCCGACCCAGTGACGCCGCCGCCGTGACGCCGCCGCCGTGATGCCGCCGCGGTGATCCCGCCGCCCGGCCAGGTGGACGTCGCCATCGTCGGTGCCGGCGCGGCCGGCCTGGCGGCGGCGGCGGTGCTGCGCGGCGCCGGCCGGCGCTGCGTGCTGCTGGAGGCGGGCAGCCGCATCGGCGCCCGCGCCAGACGCACCAGCGGGTTGCGGTCGGTCTGGTGCAGCC
>CAXTNB010000285.1:0-920 GCA_964245385.1 uncultured Acetobacteraceae bacterium
GTGCTCGTCAATGCCGGAAGTGCCGCATGCCGGTGAACACCATCGCGATCCCGGCGGCGTCGGCGGCGGCGATCACCTCGGCGTCGCGGATCGAGCCGCCCGGCTGGATCACGGCGGTGGCGCCGGCGGCGACGATCGCCTGCAGGCCGTCGGCGAACGGGAAGAACGCGTCCGAGGCCGCGACGCTGCCGCGGCTGAGCGGCTCGGCGAGGCCGGCGCCCTGGCTCGCCTGCTCGCTCTTGCCGGCGGCGATGCGCGCGGCATCCACACGGCTCATCTGCCCGGCGCCGATGCCGACGGTGGCGTCGTCGCGGGCAGAGACGATCGCGTTCGACTTCACGTGCTTGCAGACCCGGAACGCGAACACGAGGTCGGACAGCTCGCGGTCGGTCGGCGCCCGCCGCGTCACCACCTTCAGCATCGAGCCGTCCAGACGGCCGGCGTCGCGGTCCTGCGCCAGGAAGCCGCCGGCCACCGAGCGCAGCGCGAGCCCGCCGGCGGCGGGATCGGCGAGGCCGCCGGTCAGCAGCAGGCGGAGGTTCTTCTTGCCGGCGAGCGCGGCGCGGGCGGCCTCGGTGGCGTCCGGCGCCACGATCACCTCGGTGAAGATCGCGGCGATCCGCGACGCCGTCGCCTCGTCCAGGGTGCGGTTCAGCGCCACCACGCCGCCGAATGCCGAGACCGGATCGCAGCGCAGCGCCAGCTGCCAGGCCGCCTCCAGGCTGGCGGCGGTGGCGACGCCGCACGGGTTGGCGTGCTTGACGATCGCGACCGACGGCTGATCGAACTCGCAGGCGAGCTCGAACGCGGCGTCGGTGTCGTTGAGGTTGTTGTACGACAGCGCCTTGCCCTGCAGCTGGCGCGCGGTGGCGATGCCGGGCCGGTCGCTGCCGTCGAGGTAGAAGGCCGCCGACTGATGC
>CAXTNB010000285.1:930-3973 GCA_964245385.1 uncultured Acetobacteraceae bacterium
CCGGACAGGCTCAGGCGGCGCGGCAACGGGTCGCCGCGCTCGCGGGCGAACCAGTTCGCGATCGCGCCGTCATAGGCGCAGGTGCGCGCGTAGGCGGCGCCGGCCCAGGCCCTGCGGTCCGCCCGGGTGGTGCCGCCGAGCGCCTCCAGGGTCTCGATCAGGGCCTCGTACTGCGCGGGCTCGGTGAGCACGGCGACGTGCGAGTGGTTCTTCGCCGCCGCCCGGATCAGCGCCGGGCCGCCGATGTCGATGGTCTCGATGCACGCGGCGGCCGCGGCACCCGAGGCCACCGTTGCCTCGAACGGATAGAGGTTGACGCACACGAGGTCGATCGGCGCGATGCCGTGCTCCGCCATCTGCGCCTGGTGCGAGGCCAGGTCGCGGCGGCCGAGGATGCCGCCATGGATCTGCGGCACCAGCGTCTTGACCCGCCCGTCGAGGAGCTCGGGGAAGCCGCTATGCTCGCACACCTCCTTGACCGCCAGCCCGGCCTCGCGCAGCGCCCGGGCCGAGCCGCCGGTGGAGAGCAGCTCCGCGCCGTGGCGCAGCAGCGCGGCACCCAGCGCCGCCAGCCCGGTCTTGTCGGAGACCGAGATCAGCGCGCGGCGGATCGGCACGATGTCGGAGCCGAGGTCGGGGGCGGAGCTCATGCGGGCAGGCCTTCCCGGAGCAGAGGATCGAGCCGATCATGCGCCAGCTATCGGTGCGTCTGAAGTTCGGGCTGCCATCTACCCCGGCAGGACCGGAGGCACAAATCCCGCTGGCGACGCGCCGCCGCCTGTCCGGCCGTCGCCGGCTATCCGAAGGTGAAGGTGAAGGCCTGGAAGCCCGCCTGCGGTATCTCGAGGCGCAGCGCGTGATCGCGATACTCGGTGCTGTCGAACAGCGTGTAGAGGCGGCTCTCCCGCACCGTCACCGCCGGCTGCGGCCGTCCGTCGACGGTGACCGAGAGGGTGACCGGGGTGGGACTGCTCGCGACCATGAACACCTTGCCGGCGCGGAACTTCAGCGCCACCGCGCCCGGACCCTGCGCCAGCGTCGCGGTCTCGTCGGACAGGTCCCAGGTGCCCATCAGGGCGAAGCGGTTGCCGGGCAGCGGCGCCGGCACGCTGTAGCGCGCGGCACCGCGACGCGGCGGCTCCGGGCTCGCCAGCATCTGCACCCGCGCCAGGCCGAAATACATCTCCGGTGTCGCGATGCGCGACAGGTCGGCGCCGTTCTCCGCCGCCACCGCGGGGCCGGCGGCGAGCAGCGAGCGGATCGCGTTCTCGGTCTCGTCGTAGCGGCCTTCGCCGAAATGCTTCAGCACCACCCGGCCGTCGCGGTCGACCAGGTACTCCGCCGGCCAGAACTGGTTCGCGTACGCCTTCCAGGTGGCGAAGGCGTTGTCCTGCGCCACCGGGTAGCGGATGCCGAAGCGCTGGATCGCGGTGCGCACGTTGGCGGTGCTGCGCTCGAAGCCGAACTCCGGCGTGTGCACGCCCACCACCACCAGCCCGCGCGACCGGTAGCTGTCGTACCAGCGCGTCAGGTACGGCAGGGTGCGCAGGCAGTTGATGCAGGAGTAGGTCCAGAAGTCGATCAGCACCACCTTGCCGCGCAGCCCCGCCATGGTCAGCGGCGGCGAGTTCAGCCAGCCGGAGATGCCGGCGAACTCGGGAGCGGCGCCGTAGTCGGCCAATCCCTCGGCCGCGCCCGCGGCGCGGGCACCCCCGCTCCAGGGCAGCGCGCCGGCGGCGGCACTCAGCAGGGCGGCACGTCGGCTCAGGATGCGCATGTCACAGTCCGAAGGTGGCGGGATAGAAGTTGGCGAGCCAGACCGTCACCACGGTGTCGTACTGGTAGTACAGCGCCACCGCGATCAGGATCACCACCGCGCCGAAGACCTGCTGCAGCCGATGCGCGTAGCGGACGACGCTGCGCACCCGCGTGGTCACGTACTGGCCGCCATAGGCGATCGCGAGCATCGGCACGCCCGCCCCGACCGCGTAGGCGAGGAGCAGCAGGGCCGACCAGCCGAGCCGGTCGGAGGTCGCGACGACGGTGAGGATGGAGCCGAGCACGGGACCGGCGCAGGGCGTCCAGACCACCCCCAGCGTCATGCCCAGCACGAAGCCGCCGCGGTTTCCCGCGCCGGCGCGGCGCCCGACCGCGTCGGCCCGGTTGATCAGGCCGCCCATGCGGGCCGCGAGCAGCTCGAACGGGCGCGGCGAGATCATCAGGGCGCCGAACAGCACCAGCAGCACGATCGCGACCTGACGCAGCACCTCCTGCGACGCGCCGAGGCTCTGCGCGAAGGCGCCGAACAGCAGCGCCACCACGGAGAAGCTCAGCACGAAGCCCAGCGTGATGAAGGCCGGGCGGGCGCGGCTGGTCTGGCCCACCGAGGCGCCGAGCAGGATCGGCAGCATCGGCAGGATGCAAGGGGCCGCCACCGTCAGCGCCCCCGCCGCCAGGGCGAGCAGCAGCGCGGTCATGGCGCACCACCGCGGGACGGCGTCGGCGGGCAGGCTGGTCGCGGCGGTCCGGCTGTCATCGTCCTCATCTGGTTCACCTGCATCGCTGCATGGTATTCGCGCGACGCCTTGCCGGGTTACGGCTGGGGCGGCAAAAAGGCGGCAGGTCGTCCGCGGCCGCGAGGTAGGGTAGGGCATGCGGATGAATGGCTTCGTGCGGGCAGGATGAGCGTCGCCACGGCAGGTCGGTCGATCCGGCCAGGACCGGAGCCGCTCCACGTGGTCGTGATCGGGGGCGGCCTGGCCGGCGCCGCCTTCACGCTGCACCTGCTGCGCGACCACGATCCGGCGGCGCGGATCACGCTGATCGAGCCTTCGGCGACGCTCGGCGCCGGGCTCGCCTACGCCACCACCGACCCGGTGCACCGTGCCAACGTCGCGGCGTCCCGCATGTCGCTGTTCTCGGAGCTGCCGGATCATTTCGATGCCTGGCTGCGCGCGCACGGCATGCCGGAGGCGGACCCCGAGGGGGTGCTGCCGGATGGGCGGCTGTTTCCGCAGCGCGCCCTGTTCGGCCAGTACGTGCA
>CAXTNB010000286.1:0-3972 GCA_964245385.1 uncultured Acetobacteraceae bacterium
CGGTCTACCTGTCGGAGATCGCGGCACCGGGGCGCGCCGGCCTGCTGGTGTCGTTCCAGTCGGCGAGCCAGCAGGTCGCGGTGATCCTGGTGTCGCTGATCGGCGTCGGGCTCGGCACGGTGCTGTCGGTCCGGCAGATGGACGACTGGGGCTGGCGCCTGCCGCTGCTGATCGGCTGCTCGATCGTGCCGCTGCTGCTGGTGCTGCGTCGCTCGCTGCGGGAGAGTGCCAGCTTCGCCGCCCAGCCCGACCATCCCGACCTGCGCGAGGTGACGCGCACGCTGGCGGCGAACTGGCGGGTGGTCGCCCTGGGCATGCTGCTGGTGGTGATGACCACGAGCTCGTTCTACGTGATCACCGCCTACACGCCCACCTTCGGCAGCGCCGTGCTGCACCTGTCGAGCCGGGCCAGCCTGGTGGTGACGCTGTGCGTCGGGCTGTCGAACCTGGTCTGGCTGCCGGCCTCCGGCGCGCTGTCGGACCGCATCGGACGGGTGCCGATCCTGGTGGCGGCCACGCTGGCGATGATCGCGACCGCCTACCCGGCGATGTCCTGGCTGGCGGGGGCACCCTCGTTCGGCCGGCTGCTGCTGGTGGAGCTTTGGCTGTCGCTGCTGTACGGCGCCTACAACGGTGCCATGGTGGTGTACCTGACCGAGCTGGTGCCGGCGCGGGTGCGCGGCTCCGGCTTCAGCCTCGCCTACAGCCTGGCCACCTGCGTCGGCGGCCTGACGCCGGCGATCTGCACCGTGCTGATCCACGTCACCGGCGACCGCGCGATGCCCGGCGCGTGGCTGACCGCCGCCGCCGCCTGCGGCCTCACGGCGGCGCTGCTGTCGCGGCGACGCAGCGTGAGGCTGTTGCCGGCGAGAGACTGAGAGCATGATCGGCACTTCGAGGACGTCGGGCGGCCACCGACGGCAGTCGCCGCGCAGCGACCAGTCGCAGGCATTCGGCGATGCCGACCAGGAGATCAACCGGCAGAAGTGCGGCGGCGTGTCCTCGGTCGTGGTCACCGCGTGGTCGGTTCATCTCGAACAGCGAACCAGAAACTCACGGCCATCATAGCTGCGCCGCCCGCTGCCGCGCCGAGAAGCGGTTTCCCGAGCGACAGCCGATAACTGTTTCACTTCTATTCCAAAAATCTGGAACCAGCGGCAACCGGCGTGCCCTCGGAGGCTGGCACGCAGGGCTGCGTCCGATCGTCCTTGCAATGCGATCCCTGCTGCAGCTTGCTGACGTGTGCGGGATGGGCATGACCAAGGAACAGCGGAAGGCGGCAAGATGGCGGGCTCGACGTTTCAGACCAATCCGGTCGACCTCAACAGGCTTCTCGACGAATGCCATCGGGGTGTGATCCAGCTTCCCGATTTCCAGCGCAGCTGGGTTTGGGACGAGGACCGCATCAAGAGCCTGATCGCGTCGATCTCGCGGGCCTTTCCGGTCGGAGCTCTGATGTCGCTCGACACCGGCGGTCCGGTGAATTTCAAGCCACGTCCCGTTGAAGGCGCGCCCGCCGCTGCCCGCGACGCGGCTCCGCAGTCGCTGCTTCTGGACGGCCAGCAGCGTATAACCTCGCTGTACCAGGTCACCCTGCGCGGCGCGGTCGTCGAGACCATCACGCCCAAGAGAAAGAAGGTCCGCCGCTGGTTCTACATCGACATCCGGAAAGCTCTCGACGACGCCGTCGACCGTGAGGAGGCGATCGTCGGCGTGCCGGAGGACAAGATCGAGAGGACGGACTTCGGTCGCGAGACCACGCGCGATCTTTCGACGCCGCAGAGGGAATACGCGGCACTCATGTATCCTGTCTGCCAGGTGTTCGATTGGGACAAGTGGCAGGACGGCTTCGACGAGTTCTGGTCCGGCGACCAGAACAGGAAGGTCCGCGAGGACTTCCGGACCTTCAAACGCCAGATCCTGGAAAACTTCAAGTACTACCGCGTCCCCGTGATCGCCCTGGACCGCTCGACCCCGAAGGCAGCCGTGTGCGTTGTCTTCGAGAAGGTGAATACCGGGGGCAAGGCGCTCGATGCCTTCGAGCTCGTCACCGCGATGTACGCCGCTTCAGGACATGAACTCCGCAAGGACTGGTACGGCGACGGCGGCATCAAGGGGCGTCATCGCCGACTTGCCGACGCGCTACGACCCGCCGACGCCGACGGCGGTATCCTCGCGCACGTCAGCAACACCGACTTCCTGCAAGCGATCTCGCTCTTTCACACCCGTGAACGACGGCGCACCGCTGAACAGGCCGGAAAGCAGGGCAAGGAGCTGCCGGCAGTGTCCGGCAACCGCCAGGCGCTCCTGGAGCTTCCGCTGGAAGCCTACAGGCGTTTCGAGAGCAAGGTGGAGCACGGCTTCACCCAGTCCGCCAAGTTCTTGCACATGCTGAACATCTACCGGATCTTCGATCTGCCCTATCAGTCGCAGATCGTCCCGTTGGCCGCGATCCTCGCCGACATCGGCGAGACCTGGGAACACGACACGATCCGCGCGAAGCTGGTTCAGTGGTATTGGAACGGCGTCTTCGGCGAGCTCTACGGTTCCGCCGTCGAGTCCCGCATCGCGCGTGACTTCATGGAGGTTCCGGCTTGGCTAGAAGGCGGCCCTGAACCTTCGACGATAAGCGAGACGATCTTTCGTGCCGACCGACTGAAGACGATGCGAATGCGGCTTTCTGCGGCCTACAAGGGCATGAACGCGCTCTTGATGAAGGAGGGCGCCCAGGACTTCCGATCCGGGCAGAAATTCGACCACATCGTCTTCTTCGGAGAGAACGTCGATATCCACCACATCTTTCCACAGAACTGGTGCAAGGCGCAGGGCATCGAACCGGCGATCTTCGACTCCATCATCAACAAGACGCCGCTCTCCTATCGGACGAACAGGATCATCGGCGGCATCGCGCCGTCTCAGTACATCGCGAAGTTGGAGAAGGGCAACGAGATCACCCCGCCGATCGCCGGCCAGAAGCTCGATGCCTACCTCAAGTCGCACCTGATCGACCCGGTGCTGTTGCGCGCCGACGCGTTCCAGAGGTTCATGGACGACAGACAGAAGCAGCTGCTGGCCCTGATCGAGCAGGCCACCGGGAAAAGCGCTTACGCAGGCAAGGTTCCGGAAGAGGGTGAGGATGCCGAAGCCGACGAGGACGCGATCGAAGCCGAGTTGACGATAGCGGCGCCGTAGCGGGAAGCCCTGCCCGACGTGCAGGAACCCAGGGGGCTTCGGCATTCATTCGTGTTCGGAATGTTCGCGGAACGCTCAGCCAGGCTTTGCTCGGCCGCGCGTCACGCGAGCAGCGCCAGCACCTTGTCGCCGTAGCGTTCCAGCTTCGAGGCACCCACCCCCTTGATGGTGCCGAGCTGGCCGGCGTCGCGCGGGTTGGCGGCGGCGATGTCGCGCAGCACGGAGTCGTGGAAGATCACGTAGGGCGGCACCGACTGCGTCCGCGCCTCCTGCTTGCGCCATTCGCGCAGCGCCTCGAAACGATGCTGCGCCCGCGCGTCCAGCGGCGGCGCGTCGCCGGCGGCGGCGTCGCGCGGCAGCCGTGCGGCGGCCGGAGTCGCGGTCTCCACCGGATCCTCGCGCAGCATCAGCTTCTCCTCGCCGCGCAGGATCGGCCGCGCCACCGCGTCGTTGAAGCAGAGTGTCGCGTAATCGCCGTCGCCGGTGCGCAGCGCACCGCGCGACACCAGCTGTCGGATGACGCTGCGCCAGAACCCCTCGGGATGGTCGCGGCCGATGCCGTACAGCGGCAGCTGGTCGTGCCGGTGCCTGGTCACCATCTCGGTGGTGCGGCCGCGCAGCACCGAGACGATGTGCAGCGCGCCGAAGCGCTGGCCGGTGCGGTAGATCGCCGACAGCACCTTCTGCGCCGCGACCGTGCCGTCGAAGGTCGCGATCGGGTTGCGGCAGTTGTCGCAGTGGCCGCAATTCCCGCCGAGCGTCTCGCCGAAGCAGGCCAGC
>CAXTNB010000287.1:0-3969 GCA_964245385.1 uncultured Acetobacteraceae bacterium
CTGCGTGCACGACACCTCGCGGGCGAGATCCATCCCCTCCAGCCCGGGCCACTCGCGCGCGCGGGCGCGCGCGGCGGCGAGGTCGAACAGCCTGGTCTCGGGATGCAGCAGCACCGCGGTCTGCGGGCCGCCGTCGCGTATGCGCAGCGTGAGTGCCCGGGTGTCGACGTCGCAGATGCCGGGAATGCCGCGCGCCCTGAGCCAGGCGTCGAGGCCCTGGGTCGCGCGCCAGTTCGAGGCGGCGGTGAGGTCGCGGCGCACCACCAGGCCGCGCGCGGCGACGTCGGTGGCCTCCTCGTCCTCGGCGTTGACTCCGACATTGCCGATGTGCGGGAAGGTGAAGGTGATGATCTGCCCGGCGTAGGAGGGATCAGTCAGGGTCTCCTGGTAGCCGGTGATGCCGGTGCAGAAGCAGATCTCGCCGATCCCGGAGGCCGGGTTGCCGCCCCGGCCGTCGCAATGCGCGCCGAAGCCGCGGCCCCACAGCAGCGTGCCGTCCGCCAGCAGCAGCGCGGCACTCGCGCCCGCCGGAGGCGCCTCGGCGCCTTCCGGCTCCAGGCCGGCCTCGACCGCGGCCGCCTGCAGGTCGGCCAGCTCCAGGCCGGTCGCGCGCAGGATCGCGGTCCAGTGCTTGGGCGGGATCACGCGCGCCTGTCGCCACTTGCGCACCGCCTCGGTGCCGACGCCGGTGAGCCGCGCGGCCTCGTGCGAGCCGCCGAGCCTGTCGATGATCGTCTCGACGCTGATTGCCATGATACGATCCCGGCTCAGGTTGGCGGATGCTGGGTCCTAGCAACCCATCGGCCATGTGGGGAAGAAAATTCCCAAAAACATGGTCCGGTGATACATCTCCGGCCTGGGCGGAATTCTCGTCCGGTTTGAGGAAGGCACGATCATGTCGCTGCGGGAGCGCTTCACCCAGGACCTCAGGACCGCGATGAAGGCCGGCGACCCGGCCCGCGTCTCGACGCTGCGCATGATCCTGGCACGGCTCAAGGAGCTCGACATCGCCAGCCGGCCGAAGGGCGTCGAGCAGGTCGGCGAGCACGAGATCGTGGCAGCACTCCGCAACATGGTGAAGTCCCGCAGCGAGGCGGCCGCCCTCTACCTGCGCGGCGGCCGCGGCGAGCTGGCCGCCAAGGAGGACGCCGAGATCGTCATCCTCGAGGGCTACCTGCCGGTGCCGATGGACGCGGCGGCGCTGGACGCCGCGGTCGAGGCGGCGCTCGCCGAGTCGGGTGCCGCCGGCATGCGCGACATCGGCCGGGTGATGGCGATCCTGAAGACGATGTTCGGGGCGAGGCTCGACATGTCGCGCGCCAACCAGCTGGTCAGGGCCCGCCTGTCGGGATCCGGCGCCTAGGCGCCGGCGGCTCCGCGAGCGTCCGGCCTTGGCGTTCGATCCGGCGTTCCTCGACGAACTGCGCGCCCGCACCCCGATCGCCGCGGTGGTGGGCCGGCGCGCCAAGCTGTCGCGCTCCGGGCGCAACTGGAAGGCCTGCTGCCCCTTCCACGGCGAGAAGACGCCGTCCTTCTACGTCTACGACGACGGGTTCCACTGCTTCGGCTGCGGCGCCCACGGCGACGTGATCTCCTTCGTCATGCAGACCTCCGGCCAGTCCTTCCCGGACACGGTCGCGTCGCTGGCCGCGGAGGCCGGGCTCGAGCTGCCGCGTCAGCAGCCGGCGGCGCGCGAGGCGGCGGCGCGCGCCAGGAGCCTGGTCGAGGTGCTCGACCTCGCCCAGCGCTCGTACCTGCGCCGCCTGGCCGCGCCGGAGGGACGCGACGGCCTCGCCTACCTGCGCGGGCGCGGCCTGTCCGACGCCACCATCGAATCCTTCGGGCTCGGCTGGTCCGGCGACGGCCGCGGCAGCCTGGTCGACGAGCTCAGGCAGCAGGGCGTCGCGCCGGAGCTGATGGCCGAGGCCGGGCTGATGCGGCTGGACGAGGCGGGACGGCCCAAGGGCGAGCTGTTCTTCCAGCGCGTGACCTTCCCGATCCGCGACCGGCGCGGGTCCCTGGTCAGCTTCGGCGGCCGCACGCTGGGCGACGGGCAGCCGAAATACCTCAACGGCCCGGAGACGCGGCTGTTCAGCAAGCGGCTGACGCTGTTCGCGCTGGACCGCGCCAACGCGTCGCTGCGCGCCGCGCGACCCGACGGCACGCTCGCCGAGCTGGTCGTGGTCGAGGGCTACATGGACGTGATCGCGCTGCACCAGGCCGGGATCACCGGCGCGGTGGCGCCGCTCGGCACCGCGCTGCCGACGGAGCAGCTGGAGGCGCTGTGGCGGGTCGCGGCGGTGCCGGGGCTGCGCTTCGACGGCGACGCCGCCGGCCGTCGCGCGGCGATCCGGGCGGCGGAGACCGCGCTGCCGCTGCTCGAGCCGTCGCGCTCGCTGCGCTTCTGCCGCCTGCCGGAGGGCGAGGATCCGGACAGCCTGCTGCGACGCCAGGGCACGGCCGCCGCCCGCGCGCTGCTGCACGACGCGCGTCCGATCGGTGCCGTGCTGTTCGAGCTGCTCAGCGAGGGCCTGCGCGATCCGGGTCCGGAGCAGCGCGCGGCGCTGCACGCGCGGCTGGTCGAGGCGGCGGCGCGGATCGGCAACCGGACGCTGGCCGCGGAATACCGGCGCACCCTGCTCGACCAGTTCTTCGAGACCTTCCGCGCCAGGCGCGGCACGCCGCGTGCGCCCGGCGCGGGCGGCCGCCCGAACCTGGCCCAGCTGGGCACGCGGCCGCCCGGCGAGCCGCGCCGTGCGCCGGAGCCGCAGGGCGTGCGTCAGCAGGGGGTGCGGCGCGAGCGCCTGCGCATCCTGACCGCGATCCTGCTGCGCCATCCGGAACTGCTGCCCGACGTGGAGGAGGCATTCTGCACGCTGGATCTGCCCGACGAGCTGCGGCCGCTGCGTGAGCACATGGTCGGATGGGCGGCGCAGGCCCACGCGCCCGGCGCTCGTTTCGATGACGTCGCTCATTTCGATGAAGCGCAGATCACGCAGATCGATGACCATGCCGCACCTCCGCTTGACTCGCAAGGCCTGATGGACCACCTGACACGGACCGGATTATCGGCGCAGGTCGCCGCGGTTCTGGGCGAAGGGCCCCTGCCGCTGGCGGAGCAGGTCGAGCCATCGGACATGCCGGCAGAGCTGGCATCGCGCTGGTGGCATTTCTTCGGCCTGCTGAACTTCGACCGGCTGGTGCAGGAGAGGGACGCGGCAGTCCGGGAATGGAACGAACGGAGGGACGCACCGTCGGCTCGCCGCATGGAGGCGTTGTGCAAGGTCTGTGCGGCGCTGCGTGCCGGCGAACAGGCGGACGAGGACGAATGGGGTTGAACGGGGCGGCGGCCTGCCGTGGCTGCTGCCGGTTCGACGGCGGCCGGATATCGGCAGCACTTGGTGGAGTTGGGTAGGCGATGGCGACGAAGACGGCCGCGAGCACGGAAGTGACCACCAGCGAGCAGGATGCCGATTCCAACTTGCTCGACACGCAGTCGGCCGCCGTCAAGCGGCTGATCGCGCGCGGCCGGGAGCGGGGCTACATCACGTTCGACGAGCTGAACGCGGTGCTGCCGCCCGACCAGATGTCGTCGGAGCAGATCGAGGACGTCATGGCCACGCTCAGCGAGATGGGCATTCAGGTGGTGGAGAACGAGGACAGCGAGGAAGGCGAGGCGCCCCGCGAGGAGAAGAAGGAGGACGCCGAGGAGGAGCAGACCGGCAACGTCGACGAGGAGAGCCTCGGCCGCACCGACGACCCGGTGCGCATGTACCTGCGCGAGATGGGCTCGGTGGAGCTGCTGTCGCGCGAGGGCGAGATCGCCATCGCCAAGCGGATCGAGGCCGGCCGCGACGAGATGATCGGCGGCCTGTGCGAGAGCCCGCTGACCTTCCGCGCCATCATCTCCTGGCACGACCGGCTCAAGGTCGGCCAGATGCTGCTGCGCGACATCATCGACCTGGAGGC
>CAXTNB010000288.1:0-3964 GCA_964245385.1 uncultured Acetobacteraceae bacterium
GGCGCCACGCCGGCCAGGTGGTGACCCGCACCATGCTGCTGGAGGGGGTATGGGACTACCATTTCGATCCGCAGACCAACGTGATCGACGTGCACGTGTCGCGGCTGCGCCACAAGATCGACAAGCCGTTCCCGACCGCGCTGATCCACACCGTGCGCAACGCCGGATACATGCTGCGCCCGGAATGACACGGATGCGCGCCCTGCGGTCCGCGAGCCTCAGGCTGGCGGTGGTGCACGCGGCGCTGTTCGCGATCAGCGCCACCATCTTCCTGAGCTTCATCTGGTGGGCGACGATCGGCCTGCTGGAGCGTCAGGTCGAGGCGGCGATCAAGTCCGACGCGCAGGCGCTGTCGGAGCGCTGGGAGGAGGGCGGCCTGCCGGCGCTGGCGCTGACCATCCAGGACCGGCTGGAGCAGAACGTCGACGACGACGCGATCTACCTGATGGTGGACCCGTCCAGCGCCCGGGTGGCGGGCAACCTGCGCTCCTGGCCGGCCGACGTCAGCCGCACCGACGCGTGGTACCGGCTGCCGATCGCGCGGGCCGGCAGCAAGGGGCTCGCCGAGGTGCACGCCTTCGCCCTGCCCGGCGGCTTCCGGCTGCTGGTCGGGCGCGACGTGCGGGCGCGGATCGTGCTCAAGCGCCTGCTCACCGACACCATGCTGTGGACGCTGGTGATGGTCGCGGTGCTGGGTGCCAGCGGCGGCTTCGTGCTGCGCGGGCTGTTCCGGCGCATGGTGCGCGACATCGCGCGCACCACGGCGTCGATCGCCGCCGGCGACCTGACGCGGCGGGTGCCGCGCTCTGGCAGCGGCGACGAGTTCGATCGCGTGGCGCAGACCATCAACGCCATGCTGGACCGCATCGCGCGGCTGATGGACGGGGTGAAGCAGGTCAGCAACGCGATCGCGCACGACCTGCGCACGCCGATCACCCGCGCGCGCACCCGTCTCGAGGACGCCGCCACCCATGCCTGCGGCACCGAGGAGCTGCGCGCCGCCGCCTGGCGCGCGGTCAGCGACCTGGACGACATCACCGGCGTGTTCGAGGCGCTGCTGCGCATCTCCGAGATCGAGGCCGGCTCGCGCCGCTCGGCCTTCGCCGAGATCGAGCTCGGCGCGCTGCTGGCCGACATCGTCGAGCTCTACGGGGCGCTCGCCGAGGAGCGCCAGCTGCGCCTGGAGCTGGCGCTGCCGGACGGGACGCGACCCGGCCTGCCGGGGCTGCGGATCTGGGGCGACCGATCGCTGATCCAGCAGGCGGTGGCGAACCTGCTCGACAACGCGATCAAGTTCTCCTCGCCGGGCGGCAGGATCGTGCTGCGCGCGCTGACGGTCGAGCGGCACGTGCGGCTCGAGGTATCGGACCAGGGCATCGGCATGGCGCCCGCCGACCGGCTGCGCGCCTCCGAGCGCTTCTTCCGCGCCGAGTCCGCGCGCAGCACCCCCGGCTCCGGGCTCGGCCTGTCGCTGGTGCAGGCGGTGGCGCACCTGCATGGCGGCACGCTGCTGCTCGAGGACGGGGAGCCCGGCCTGCGCGTGGTGCTGAGCCTCGCGCTCGGGCGGCCGCCGGAGCGCGCGCCCGCGCTCGCGGCGGCGGTCGCGGACGCGGCGTCACCCCGGGATCACGCGCTGGCGAGGACGGAGCACCTGCCCTCGGCAGGATGATCTTCCGGGCCGGCGCGGACGCGGCGCCTCGATGCGGTGTGGTTCGCGGGGGATCGGAGCCGTCCGATCTCCCGGCTGATCTTGCTCAGTATCGATCAGATGACCCGGCTCGCACCACGTCTTTCGCGATCTCGCGGACGCGCCGCCAGACTCTGGTTGCCACGAGACACTCTATCACCTGTTCATTCGCTGTAGCCGCTCTGGCCGGCGAGGCTGGTGCGTCGGAACGGCGATGAGCGACAGCACCTGACCTGAGGGATCATCGAGCCGCCGCGAGCCTCCGATTGCTTGCTCTGATCAAACTCCTTCATGAAGGACGATGCCGGCCTGCTCACGGCTGAAACGGAGATGGCCACCACCTTTAACGTGCAACTTGCCTCCAGTCCTGCCCGCCGATCTGACCACCGGCTTTGATGCCACTCGGATCTTCGAGACGTCATCTCGCTATAGGGTCGGTCTCCGCTACGGTAGGGCGTTCAGGATTTGAGGGAAGCTCGGTAGGCAGCCACACCTACGGGTCCGATCAGGTTGAAGGGTACGTCCTGCTGGATCTCGGCGCCGTCGAAGTGGAAGATGACCCGGCGTTCCCAGTCTGCCAGCGCGTCCCCCGTGTACTCGATGCTTGCCGTGCTCTGCTCGACCCGCCTGGACATGCGATCGGGCTGAAGCTCACGCAGGATCGCGTTGATCACGCGCATGGAGTAGTTCATCGCGAAACCGTGGGCGAGCTTGGCGACAAGACCGCTATCGTGCGTAAACCATGCAACGGTAAATCCCTCGGTGGGAAGCAAACCCACCGTGAGCTTGCCCGAGACGATTTCGACGCAGGCCTCGTCGCCAAGTGTGCTCAGGTTCTCGTGACCCGCGAGGAACGCCTGGATGACCATCAGGTCACGACCCCTAGGAGATGTCTGTCGAGCCATGTGCGAGCGTATCCGTGATCTGCGCTACTCTCGGAAGTGAGCCTCTGGCACCCAGCCACGTGTCAAATGATGAGGGACGCGGCACGACGGGCGCCGACGGAGGTCCTTTGGGTTGGGGTCTGGGGCCTACGGCCCCAGCGGGTCCAGGGCAGCGCCCTGGCCTGTCGCCTCAGCCGCGCAGTATGTCTCCGGTAGCGGTGACTCCCACCAGGGTGATCGTGCTGCCGTCGGAAAGCCCGAGCAGCGTCTGGCCGCTGCCGCCGGAGCGGAGCTGCGGCTGCTCCTGGCCGTAGCCGAACAGCGCGATCCGGTCGATGCCGGGCCGGAAGCCGTCGATCACCGCGCTGCCGCCCGCCTGCCCCTCGACGATGTCGTAGGTGACGGCGCCGCTGCCTTCCGAGATCGTCGCGGCACCGCTGCCGAGCACCACCTGGCCGGTTCCGGCGCCGGTGTTCAGGGTCATGGTGCCGGCGCCGGTGAACACCAGGTCGGCACCGTTGCCGGTGTCGATGCTCGAGGCGCCGCTGCCGCCGACGACGATCATGTTGCCGCCGTGGCCGGCGACGCTCAGCGTGCCGCTGCCGCCGATGATCGAGTCCGCACCGGTGCTGCCGCCCTGCACGATCGTGCCGCCGCTGCCGGCGAACACGGCGTCACCGTGCATGTCGACGCTCAGGCTGCCGCCGCCGCCCACCACCGTGTCGCCGCCGGCGCTGCCGCCGGTGACGGTGCTGTCGCCGTCGGTGAAGATCACCGCGCTCGCGGTGGCGCCGCCGCTGAGGGTGCCGGGGCCGCCGCCGCCGACCAGCGTCTCGCGGCCGCGCGCGGCCACCATCACGTCGTGTCCGGAGGCCGAGCCGAACAGCCTGTCGCCGTCGCCGCCGCCGGTCAGGCTGGTATTGCCGCCGCCGGCGACCAGCACGCTGCCGCCGGCGCTGCCGGCCTGGAAGCTGCCGCCGCCGCTGCCGCCCAGCACGGTGACCGGACCGCTGCCGCCGGTCACGGTGCTGGCGGCGCTGCCGCCGATGAAGCAGAGCGGGCCGCTGCCGCCCTGCAGCAGCACCGAGCCGGCGCCGGCCTCCACCGTCGCCGCCCCGGTGCCGCCGGTGATGGTGTCGCCGTCCGCGGCGTCGAGGAGCGTCGGCGTCGCGCCGAGCGGCACCAGCGCGCCGGGCGCGAGGCCGATCGGGCCGCCGACCGGCAGGTAGGTCCAGAGGTCGATGTGCTGGTCGCCGAGGTCGTCGTCGGACAGCGGGTCGGTGGGCATGGCCTTGCTCCTGTCCCGGGCGGGGGCGCTAGACGAGGCTGAGTGCCGGCCCGGGATCGGTGATCCCGAGCAGGGTGACGCGGCTGCCGTCCGACATGCTGACGG
>CAXTNB010000289.1:0-372 GCA_964245385.1 uncultured Acetobacteraceae bacterium
AGCGCCTGCAGCTGCGCCAGCCTGGCGTCGTCGTCGTTGGCGCGCAGCCGCAGCAGCACGGTGCCGGCGGCGACGTCCTGGCCGGAGGTGAACGAGATCGTGTCGACGATGCCGCTGACCTCGGCGGAGAGATCGGCACCCTGCACCGCGCGCACCTCGCCGGTCGCCTTCAGCCGGGTGCGCCAGCTCTGCTCGCCGGCGCGCACCGTCGAGACGGTGGCGGCCGGCATCGCCGACGCCGCCGCGCGGGCACCGGAGGCGGCACGCGGCGCGCGCAGCCACCAGCCGCCGGCGGCGAGCAGGCCCAGGCAGAGCAGCGACACGATCAGCGATCTGGCTCTCACGGCTGGGCTCTCACGGCGGGGCTCGCAC
>CAXTNB010000289.1:382-3953 GCA_964245385.1 uncultured Acetobacteraceae bacterium
GGTTCGGCTCTCATCGTCGGGACGTCGGGCATGCGATCACGGCAGCGGCGAGCTGAGCAGGCCCTGGCCGCGGGCCTCCGGCGGCGGCGGGACGTCCGCGCGATGCCACCAGCCGCCGCCGAGCGCCTGGTACAGCGCGATGGTATCGGTATAGCGCGCCGCGCGCGCGCGCAGCAGCGACAGGATGGCGTTCTGCGTGCTCTGCTGGGCGGTCAGCACCGAGAGGTAGGACACGCCGCCCAGCTTGTACTGCAGGCTGGCCAGCGCGAGGCTGCGCTCCGAGGCGCGCTGCTCGTCCAGGCTCGCCTCCAGCGCCGCCTCGTCGTTCTGCAGCGCCACCAGCACGTCGGCCACGTTCTGCAGCGCCAGCACGACGGTGTTGCGCCAGCTGGCGGCGGCGTTGTCGAGCGCGGCCCGCTGCGCGCGCTGGGCGTGCAGCAGCTGGCCCGCGTCGAACACCGGCTGCACCGCCTGGTTGACCACCGACCAGAGCCCGTTGCCGGGCGAGAACAGCTGATGGATGTCGGCGGCATTCGAGCCGACCGAGGCCGACAGCGTGACGTTGGGCAGGCGCTGCGCGATCGCGACGCCGAGGGCGGCACTCTGCGCGTGCAGCGTCGCCTCGGCCTGCCGGATGTCGGGCCGCTGGTCGAGCAGCGCCGCCGGCAGGCTCACCGGCAGGGTGCCGGGCAGCGTGATGCCGTCCAGGTCGAGCGGCGGGATGCGCAGCTCCGACGGCGCGCGGCCGAGATAGGCGGCGAGCTGGTCGCGGGTCTGCGCCAGCTGGGTCTGCAGCGGCACCAGCACGGTGCGCGCGGTCGCCACCTGCGCCTCCTGGGTGGCGACGTCGGTGCCGGTGGCGCCGCCGAGCTCGAACTGCCGCCGCACCGTCTCCAGCTGTCGGGTCTCGAAGCCGATCAGCTCCAGCTGCACCCGGATCTGGCCGCTGAGCGAGGCGGCCTGGATCGCGCTGGTGGCGACGCCGGCGGCCAGCGCCAAGTCGACCGCCTCGAGCTCGAAGCGCTGGAACTCGACCCGGGCCGCCGCCTGCTCCACGGCGCGGCGCAGGCCGCCCCAGACGTCGAGCGTGTAGGACAGGTTGAGCTGGGCGCCGTAGTCGCTGAACAGCTCGGCCGGCGACTGGAAGCCCTCGTAGGCCACCGGCAGCTCCTCGCGGGTGCGCGCGACGCTGCCGCTGACGTCGGGGAACAGCGTGCCGAGCTGCTGCAGCCGCTGCTCCTGCGCCTGCCGCAGGCTGGCCTGCGCCGCCTCCACGGTCGGGTTCTGGCGCAGCGCCGTGCGCACCAGCTCGGTGATCACCGGCGAGCGGAACAGCTGCCACCACTCGCCGGGGATGTCGCGGCCGCTGACGAAGCGCTGGCGGTCGCCGCCCGCCACCGCGCGCGACCCGGTCGGCGCCGGCAGCCCGGCCTCGGTGTAGCCCGGCACCGGCCGCAGCACCGGGCGATGGAAGTCCGGTCCCACCGCGCAGCCGGCCAGCGCGAGCAGACATGGGACCAGAGGAAGGCGATCCAGCAGCACAGTGATCTCGGACCCGCGAGCGTGGCGACTGGCAGCGTTACAGCAGCTTCCGTGCCAGGAGCGCCAGCGGCGTCGAACCGCCGATCGTCGCGGCGCGACGCCGACGCGCGTGACGCGCCGCACCAATAACTGGCGCGATGCGCCAGATCGGCCGGCGGCGTCAGGCGGCTTCGGCGCTGCGGAAGCTGGACAGCAGGCGGCTGCGCGCGATCGAGACGTAGGCGGAGTCCAGGTCGATGCCGATGCCGCGCGCGCCCTCCTCCTCGGCGGCGATCAGGCTGGTGCCGCTGCCCATGAACGGGTCGAGCACCAGCGGATTGCGCTTGCCGTGCAGCCGGATGCACATGCGCGGCAGCATCACCGGGAAGGCCGCGGGGTGGTTGAACTTCTCTACCCGCGCGTGAACCGTCGAGTACGGGATGAACCAGGTGTCGCCGCGGCAGCGCAGGTCCTGCTGGTGGCCGCGACGGCCGATGTTGGACTTGTCCTTGTACGGCACGCCGACCGCGAGACGCTTCAGCGACACGCTGCCGGACTGCGTCAGGTGGAACAGGTGCTCGTGGTTGCGGTGCAGGAAGCGCTCGGAGCGGATCGGCTTGAAGTGGCCGAGCGAGTCCTCGCCCACCGAGATCGACTTCACCCAGGTGATGTGGTTCTGCAGGTGGAACAGCGGCCGCAGCCGCACCATCAGCTCGAACGGCAGCCAGGGCCTGGAACTCGATCCGGTGATGTTGAGGAAGAACGAGGCGTCCGGACGCATCACCCGCCGGATCGCGCCGGCGCAGCCGATCAGCCAGTCGAGATACTCCGCCTCGTCGCGTCGGTCGTGGTAGGTGCCGTATTTCAGCCCCAGGTTGTAGGGCGGCGAGGTCACCACGACGTCGACGCTGGCCTCGTCCAGGCGCGACAGCACGCGCAGGCAGTCGCCGCGATAGATCAGGTGCCTGCCCACCATGTGCCGCAGCGTGCGCGGCGTCAGCGTGCGTGGCGTCTTGGGCATGCGCGCCAGCACCGGCGGACGGACATGCGACTCGGTATCGGAGATGAGACTCGGGATCATCTCGGTAGTATCGCCGCCACCGGAATGCTCAGACCAGGGGCCCTCGACGCGCTGTCGCAAAATTGGCGCAGCGCGGCGGCCGGCTGGCGTCCAGCCGGCGTCGCCTCAGGATGACGGCGCGGCCGGCGCGCGGGCGGCGGGCGGCCGCGGCAGCAGCACCACCAGCCGGCCGCCGGCATGCATCGCGCCCGCCTCGCGCGCCGCCTCCGGACCCCAGCCGAAGAAGATGTCGGCGCGCGCCGGCCCGTCGATGTCGGTGCCGAGGTCCTGGGCCAGCATCAGCCGCTGCAGCTTGCTGCCGTCGGGGCGCGTCGTGTCGACCCATACCGGGGCCGACAGCGGCAGGTAGCGGCGATTCACCGCCAGCGAGCGCGTCGGCTGCAGATCGAGACCGAGCGCTCCCGGCGGCCCCTGGTCGGGCCGCAGGTCGTCGAGACTGCGGAAGAACACGTAGTTCGGGTTCTGCTCCATCAGCGCGCGCGCCCGATCCGGATTGGCCTCCAGCCACCCCCGGATCGACTGCATGTCGACGCGGTCCGGCGCCAGCTGGCCCTGCTCGACCAGCAGCCTGCCGAGCGGCACGTAGGGAGCGCCGTTGCGCCCGTCATAGCCGAGCCGGACGATCTGCCCGGTCGGCAGGCGCACGCGCCCGGAGCCCTGCAGCTGCAGGAAGAACACGGCGACCGGGGCGGAGAGCCAGACCAGCTCCAGCCCGCGTCCGGCCAGGGCGCCGCGATCGATCTCGGCCCGGGTCCAGTACGGCACCAGGCGGCCGTCGGAGACCCGGCCGTTCACCGGCTCGCCGGCGCCGGCGGGGTGCCCGGCGGAATGCAACGTCAGCAGGTCCGGCGGACGGCCGTAGACGGGAACCGCGTGCGCCGCGTCGCGGCTCAGCGAGCCGGGGAACTCGGGCTCGAAATAGCCGGTGAAGCGGGCCTGCTCGTCGCCGCGGTCGCCGACCGCGTAGGG
>CAXTNB010000290.1:0-3936 GCA_964245385.1 uncultured Acetobacteraceae bacterium
GCCCCTGTTCCCGCAGGGCTGCCTGTACGCCGCCCGCTGCATCCAGGCCGAAGGCGGACCCGCCGGACAGCACCAGCGCGTCGACACGCTCGACCAGCATGTCCGGCTGCAGCAGGCCGGTGTCGCGTCCGCCGGGTGCACCCCCCAGCACCAGCCCGGAGGCGATCGCCGGCTGGATCGCGCGCTTCCGCCTCGCCGTCGGCGCCGGGCCGTGAAGCGGCTGGACAGCGCGGACGCCGGCTTCGAGGCGGCGCTGGCCGCCCTGCTCGCGGCGCGTCGCGGCAGCGCCGCCCGGGTCGACGCGCCGGTCGCGGCGATCCTCGACGACGTGCGCCGGCGCGGCGACGCGGCGGTGTGCGACTACACCGCGCGCTTCGACCGCCTGACCCTGTCGCCCGCCGGCCTGCGCATCACCGCCGAGGAGATCGACCGCGCCTGCGCCGAGGTGACCCCGGCGCTGCACGCGGCACTCGACCTCGCGGCGCGGCGCATCGAGGCGTTCCACCGCCTGCAGCGCCCGGCCGACATCGTGCATCGCGACCAGGCCGGGTACACCCTCGGCCTGCGCTGGACCGCGCTCGACGCGGTGGGCCTGTACGTGCCGGGCGGCACCGCCTCCTATCCGTCGTCGGTGCTGATGAACGCGCTGCCGGCGCGCGTCGCCGGCGTCGCCCGGGTCGCGATGTGCGTGCCGACGCCGGACGGCGTGCTCAACCCGCTGGTGCTGGCCGCCGCGCGACGCGCCGGGATCGAGGAGATCTACCGCGTCGGCGGCGCCCAGGCGGTGGCGGCACTGGCCTACGGCACCGCCAGCATACGCGCCGTGGACCGCATCGTCGGACCCGGCAACGCCTACGTCGCCGAGGCCAAGCGGCAGGTGTTCGGCAGCGTCGGCATCGACAGCGTCGCCGGGCCGTCCGAGGTGGTGATCGTCGCCGACGCGGACAACGATCCGGCGCACGTCGCCATCGACCTGCTGGCGCAGGCGGAGCACGACGCGCTGGCCCAGGCGATCCTGATCACCGATAGCCCGCCGCTGGCCGACGCGGTGGCGCTCGCCGTCGCGGCGGCGCTGCGGAGCCTGCCGCGCGCCGCCGTCGCCGGCGCCAGCTGGCGCGACCACGGCGCCATCGTGCTGGTGGCGGACCTCGTCGAGGCGACCCGCCTGGTCAACCGCCTGGCACCCGAGCATCTGCAGCTGATGCTGGCGGATCCGGCGCCGATCTTCGCCGGCGTCCGCCACGCCGGGGCGATCTTCATCGGCCGCGACTGCCCCGAGGCGGTGGGCGACTATGTCGGCGGCCCCAACCACGTGCTGCCGACCAGCGGCACCGCCCGCTTCGCCTCCGGCCTGTCGCTCTACGACTTCCTCAAGCGCTCGACCTGGATCGAGGGCGACGCTGCTGCACTGCGCGCGGTGGGGCCGGCGGCGGTCGCGCTGGCCGACGCCGAGGGGCTGGACGCGCACGCCCGCAGCGTCGCGATCCGGCTCTCGCCGGCGCACCCGTCGTCGGGCGGATCACCGCGCGCTTGACCGTGCCGGCGTCAATCCTCATGTTCCGGCGCTCACAATCCCGAACATCCCCGGCGGCTCGGCGTCTCCTGCGGAGGCGGCAATCGGCCTGAACAGGAACCCAGATGAAGCATCGACCGACAGAAGAACGTGATGTCTAAGGAAGACATGATCGAATTCAGCGGCACCGTGATGGAGCTGCTGCCGAACGCGATGTTCAAGGTCAAGCTCGACAACGAGCATACCATCCTCGCCCACACCAGCGGCAAGATGCGCAAGAACCGCATCCGCGTGCTGGCCGGCGACCGGGTCAACGTCGAGATGACGCCCTACGACCTGTCCAAGGGTCGCATCACCTTCCGCTTCAAGTAGCCCGTCCCTGCCCGTCCAGGCGCACGCGACGCCGCCGGTGCCGCGGCCACCGCTCATCCTCGCCTCCGCCTCGCCGCGCCGCCGCGAGTTGCTGGCCCAGATCGGGCTGGTGCCGGAGCTGGTGCTGGACCCGGGGATCGACGAGACGCCCCGTCCCGACGAGCTGCCGCGCCCCTGCGCGCTGCGCCTGGCGCTGGCCAAGTCCGCGGCGGCGGCGGAGATGGCGGCATCGCGAGATGCTCGCGGCAGCCTGATCCTCACCGCCGACACCGTCGTGGCGCTGGGCCGGCGCATGCTGCCCCGCGCCGAGGACGAGGCCACCGCCCGTCGCTGCCTCGGCCTGATCTCCGGACGGCGCCACCGCGTCATCACCGCCGTGGTGCTGCTGCATCCGCGGGGACGCGCGGTGCGCGCGGTGGAGAGCGTGGTGGCGTTCTCGCGCCTGACGCCGCGGCAGGTCGACGCGCTGATCGGCGCCGGCGACTGGCACGGCAAGGCGGGCGGCTACGCGGTGCAGGGGCACGCCGCGGCCTTCGTCCGCTTCCTGTCGGGAAGCTACTCCAACGTCGTCGGCCTGCCGCTGTTCGAGACCGCGCAGCTGCTTCGCGGCCACGGCGTGCTGCCCTGAGCCGCCCGGCGGGCACGCGCCTGCTCGCCTCCTGCAGCCCCGGCGAGGTGCGGGTGGCGCTGCTCGACGGCGGGGCGCTGCTGGACTACGCGCTGGTCCGCCCGGGCGCTCCTGACGGCGTCGGCGACCTATATCTCGGCCGGGTCGGCGCCGTGCTGCCGGCCCTCGGCGGCGCCTTCGTGTCGCTCGAGGCGCCGAGTGGCCAGGTCAGCGGCTTCCTCCCCGGCGAGGACGGCGCCGCCGGGCGCAGCGAGGGTGCGCTGGTCGCGGTGCGGGTGACGCGCAGCGCGCAGGACGACAAGGGTCCGCGGTTGACCGCGAGGCTGACGCCGGCGGAGCAGCAGCGTCTCGACGCGCGTGCGCCCGCGGCGGGCCTGGTCGAGCGCGGTCCGGACGCGCTGCACCGGCTCGCCGCCGCCTCGCCGGAGGCCGCGATCTGCTGCGACGACCCGCGCCTCGCCGCCTCGCTGCACCCCCGGTTCGGCGACCGGGTGCGTATCGTGCCGCGCGCCTTCGACGAGGCGCTGGAAGCCGAGATCGACCGCCTGAGCCAGCCGGAGGTGGCGCTGCCCGGCGGCCTGCGGGCCAGCTTCCACCCCACCCCGGCGCTGGTCGCGGTCGACATGGACGGAGGCGCCAGCAGCGCCGAGCGCCGCCCGAAGCCGGTCGTGCAGTTCGCGGCCAACCGGGCGGCGATCCCGGCGGTGATGCACCAGCTGCGGCTGCGCAACCTGTCGGGCGCGATCCTGCTCGATCCGGCGGGGCTCGCCGCGCGCAAGCGCCGCGCGCTGGCGCCCGCGATCGAGGCGGCGCTGT
The DNA here is from genome assembly GCA_964245385.1 of uncultured Acetobacteraceae bacterium. Classification (GTDB taxonomy): domain Bacteria; phylum Pseudomonadota; class Alphaproteobacteria; order Acetobacterales; family Acetobacteraceae; genus Lichenicoccus. Next base: position 3,330 of record CAXTNB010000290.1, read on the forward strand.
CGCGCGATCCGCTGCGGCCGCGGCTGCTCGGCTTCACGGCACTCGGCCTGGTCGAGATCCTGCGGCCGCGGGCGCACCCGCCCTTGCACGAGCTGCTGCGCAGCCCGCATGGTGCGGGGCTCGCCGCGCTGCGCGAGGCGCTCGCCTCGCACGGTGCGGCGCGCGGACGGCCCGCGATCCGTGCCGGGATCGCGGTGATCACCGCACTTCGCGGCGACGCCGGGGCGCTGGAGGCCTTCGCCCGGCGCGCCGCCGTGTCACCTTCGCTGCGGATCGATCCCGCGATCCGCGACCTGAGCTGGACGATCGAGAATGGCTGAGACCGCCGCGCGCTCCACCTGCCCGATCTGCGGCCGCGACACCGTGCCCGCGGTGCGCCCATTCTGCTCGAAGCGCTGCGCCGACATCGATCTCGGCCGCTGGTTCTCCGGCCAGTACCGGACGCCGTCGCTGCGCAACGACAGCGACGAGGACGACGCGGACCTGCCGCCGGACGCTTGATTGGGGCGGGAACGGGGGCTAAAGCCTCCGCCACCGCAGGCTGCGGCCGGTGCGGCGCCCAGGTAGCTCAGTTGGTAGAGCATGCGACTGAAAATCGCAGTGTCGG
>CAXTNB010000291.1:0-3932 GCA_964245385.1 uncultured Acetobacteraceae bacterium
TCGCGCGTGGCAGGGAGAGGCTCATCGCGTATCCCCTCCCGCCGCGTCGCCGCCCCACTCGAGCAGTCCGAACAGCGCCCCCTGAGGGTCGGCGACCAGGGCGATCTTGCCGCCGTGACGATCGAGCTGCGGCGGCAGCACCACGCGGCCGCCCATCGCGGCGACCCTGGCCGCGGTCGCGGTGGCGTCGTCGACCCGCACGTAGCTCACCCAGCGCGGATGCGCGTTCGGGCGGCTGGGCGGGATCGGGTTGACGCTGGCGCGCGCGTAGCTCTCGGAGGCGAGGATCAGGTGCCGCGCGTCCTGCGCGCCCGGCAGGTCGAACACGTCGTAGCCGAACAGCGACTTGTAGAAGCTGGCGTCGGCGTCCGGATCGGTGGTGATCAGCGAGCTCCAGATCCACTCCCCGGGCTCGGCCAGCAGGTCCGGCGGATCGCCGCTGCCGGACGCCAGGACCGCGAACACCGCGCCCTGGGGATCGGCGAGTATCGCCTCCTGGCCGAGATTGGCGAGGCGGTGCGGCTCGAACAGCAGCTTGGCTCCCGACTGCGTCGCCAGGGCGGTCGCCTTGCCGACATCGTCGGCGGCCATGAAGGTCAGCCAGGCCGGGCGTCGGCCGGACGGCACGGGCCGCTGCACGATGCCGGCCACTACGCGGCCGTCGATCGAGGCCTGGGTGAACCGGTTCACGCCGCCGCCGGCATCCTGGAAGCTCCAGCCGAACAGGCCGCCATAGAACTGCTTGGCGGCGGCGAGGTCCGGGGTGACCAGCTCGGCGAACACCACCTTGCCCCGGTGATGCTCGGTGCTCGGCGGGCTGACCAGCGCCGGCAGGTCGGACGGCGCGGCCCGGGCGGGTGACGCGACCATGCAGACGAGTGCCACGCCCAGCCCGAGGCTCAGGACGCAGCCAAGCCGCACCACCCGCCGTGAGCCGGCAGTGCGGCGAGGGCGAGCATCACCCGGGATCAGTCGTTCCGCCACCCGTGTCCTCCCGCGGTCGTCGCGCGATAACCGCACAGGCGCGGCGCGCGATCAAGGGCGCCGTGCCCCGTAGGGCCGGGCTAGCCGGCGGCGCGGCCCTGCCGGTCCAGCAGTTGGAAATCCTCGTCCGACAGCGCGACGGAGGCCGCCCGCACGTTGTCCTCGAGGTGCCGCGGATCGCCGGTGCCCGGGATCGGCAGCATCGCCTTCGACCGCTTGAGCACCCAGGCCAGCGCCACCTGACCGGTCGAGACGCCGAGGCGCCCGGCGATGGCGCTGAGGTCGGAGTCCGGCGCGGCCAGGGCGCCGGCCGCCAGCGGCGCCCAGGGGATGAAGCCGATGCCGTTCGCCTCGCAATGATCGAGCACCGCCTCGTTCTTGCGGTTGACCAGGTTGTACTGGCTCTGCACGGTCACCACCGGGAAGTGCTTCGCGGCAGCCTCGATGTCGTCGACGCTGACCTCGCTGAGGCCGACGTGACGGATCAGCCCCTCCTGCCGCATCGCCGCGATGACCCCGAACTGCTCCTCGCGCGGCACCGCCGGATCGATCCGGTGCAGCTGCCAGAGGTCGATGCGCTCGACCTGCAGCCGGCGCAGGCTCATCAGCACGCACTGCCGGAGATAGTCCGGGCGTCCCACCGGACGCCAGACGTTCGGCCCGTGCCGGGTCAGGCCGCCCTTGGTGGCGACGGTCAGGCCGCTGTACGGGTGCAGCACCTCGCGGATCAGCTCCTCGCTGACGAACGGCCCGTAGCTGTCGGCGGTGTCGATGAAGTCGATGCCGAGCTCCGGGACGCGGCGCAGCGTCTCGCGCGCCGCCCGCGGATCCTTCGGCTGCTCCCAGATGCCCGGGCCGGTGATGCGCATGGCGCCGAAGCCGAGCCGGTTGACGGCGAGGTCGCCGCCGATCGTGAAGCGGCCGGCAGCGCCGGCGTCGTCCGATGACATGCTGTGGTTCCCCGACGTGCGGCAGGCCGAAAGACCTGACGCATCGTGCCGGTAAAGGTTGCGGAACGCGCCCCAACGAGGCCGGCGCCCTCAGGATCCGATACTTTATCATCCGGGGTCTGGGGCCGTCGGCCCCAGCGGGTCAAGGGCGGAGCCCTCGCCTGCGCTCTCCCGGCATCCTGCTAGAGCTCGACCTGCCGCCCGATCTCGAGGAAGCGCTCGCGCGGCAGCGCGAAGCGGTCCGGGACGCGCACCGCGTTGCGATACAGGAAGCCGAACAGCAGGCGCCGCCAGGCGAACATCCTGGGCAGATCGAGACTGCGGGTCACGTCGTCGTGCGCGGCGACGAACAGCACGTGGTCGAGGTCGATGTCGCAGCCCTGGTCGCGCGCCTCCCGCACCGCGAGCAGCAGGTTCGGCACCTCGACGAAGCCGAAATGCACCTCGATGAACCAGAACCCCTCCATCACCTCGCGAACCTTGACGCGCGCCTCGGAGGCCACGCGGGCGGTGGTGTCGAACTTCACGTAGAGGGTGGCGAGCCGCGCCGGCAGTGCGCCGAACAGGTCGATGTGACGGGCCATCAGCGGCGAGACCGGGCTCTCGCCGCGGCTCAGGAACACCGCACTGCCCGGCGTGCGCGGCAGCGCGCCGCGGCGCAGTGCCTCGAGCACCTCGTCCTCGCGGCCGGCCCGCGCCAGGGAGCCGCGCACCAGCAGCACGCCGCGATGCCAGGTCACCATGATGACGAACAGGGCGAGCCCGAACAGCAGCGGCACGTAGCCGCCCTGCAGGATCTTCAGCAGGTTGGCGCAGAAGAAGGCGACGTCGACGAACAGGAAGGCGCCGGCGGTCGCGAATGCCGCCGCCAGCGGCCATTTCCAGCGCTCGCGCATCACGTCGAACAGCAGCAGGGTGGTCAGCAGCATGGTGGTCGAGACCGCGGTGCCGAACGCGCCGGCCAGCCGCGCCGAGCTGCCGAAGCTGACGGTGATCGCGATCGTCGCCGCCATCATCACCCAGTTCACCAGCGGCACGTAGATCTGCCCGTACTCGGCGTCCGAGGTCTGGCGGATCACCAGGCCGGGGAACCAGCCGAGCTGCATCGCCTGCCGGGTGAGCGAGAACGAGCCGGTGATGATCGCCTGGCTGGCGATGATGGTGGCGAGCGTCGCCAGCATCACCAGCGGGTAGATCCCCCAGTGCGGCACCTCCGAGAAGAACGGGTTGGCGGCGAGCCTGGGGTCGCGCAGCAGCTGCGCCGCCTGGCCGGCGTAGTTCAGCAGCAGTGCCGGCAGCACCACCGACGTCCAGGCGACGCGCACCGGCCGCCGGCCGAGATGCCCCATGTCGGCGTAGAGCGCCTCGCCGCCGGTCAGTGCCAGGAACACGCCGCCCAGCACGACGAAGCTGCCCCAGCCGTGATGCGCCAGGAAGCCGAGGCCGAGCAGCGGGTTGAACGCGGCGACCACCCTCGGGCTGCGCAGGATCGCGATCAGGCCGATGCTGGCGATCACCGCGAACCAGACCAGCATGATGGGCCCGAACAGGCGGCTGAGCTTGGCGGTGCCGAACGGCTGCACCGCGAACAGCGCGACCAGGATCGCCACCGCGAGCGGCACCACGTAGGGCTTGAACACGCCGGTGGCGACGTCCAGCCCCTCCAGCGCGCCGAGCACCGAGATCGAGGGCGTGATGATGCCGTCGCCGTAGATCAGCGCGGCGCCGAACAGGCCCGCGGCGATGAGCAGCTTGCCGCGGCTGAGCAGGCGGCCCTCGAACGATTTCTGGACCAGCGACATCAGGGCCAGGATGCCGCCCTCGCCGTGGTTGTCGGCGCGCATCACGACCAGGCAGTACTTGACCGAGATGGTGACGATCAGCGCCCAGACGATCAGCGACAGGCTGCCCAGCGCCGTGTCGGCGCTGATCTTGCCGCCGGCGTCGCCGACCACGGTCTGGAAGGTGTAGAGCGGGCTGGTGCCGAGATCGCCGTAG
>CAXTNB010000292.1:0-3591 GCA_964245385.1 uncultured Acetobacteraceae bacterium
GCCGGCACCGCCGGCGATGACGCTGCGGGCCGACCCGGCCGCGGTGCGCGCCTGGCGGTCCCGGCTGCCGCCCGGCCCGCGCGTCGGGCTCGCCTGGGCGGGCTCCCCTGGCTACCGCTTCGACCGGCTGCGCTCGGTCCCGCTGCGCGTCCTGGCGCCGCTGGCGCGGGTCGCCGGCGTGCGGTTCGTCTCGCTGCAGCAGGGGCCGGCGGCGGCCGAGGCCTCGTCACCTCCCGAGGGCATGGCGCTGACGGTCCCGCAGCCGGCCCCGCACGACCTCGCCGACACCGCGGCGCTGATCGCGGCGCTCGACCTGGTGATCAGCGTCGACACCGCGGTCGCGCACCTGTCCGGAGCGCTCGGCATCGAGACCTGGCTGCTGGACCGCTTCGGCGGCGACTGGCGCTGGGGCGAGGGCTTCCGCGCCGGACGCGACTGGTACCCGTCGCTGCGCCGGTTCGGGCAGGCCTCGCCGCGGGAGTGGGCGGCGGTGGTCGAGGGCGTGGCGGACGCGCTGTCGGCGCGCATCCGGTCGAGCTGAGCAGGGCCCAGGGGCGCTGCCCCTGGATCCCGGCAAAGGCGCAGCCTTCGCGATCCGTTCGCTACCCGTCGCCGTGATGCACCGCGATCAGCTCGATCCTGAAGATCAGCGGCGCGTTCGGCGGGATCGGGCCCTGGCCCTTCGCGCCGTAGCCCAGTCGGCTCGGGATGTAGAGCATCCAGATGTCGCCCGGACGCATCAGCCTCAGGCCCTCCATCCAGCCCGGGATCAACCCCTGGAACGGCAGGCGGGCCATGCCGCCCTGCTGCTCGGTGCTGTCGAAGATCGCGCCGTCCGACAGCTTGCCCTCGTAGTTCAGCACCAGCTGGTCGCCCGGCGCCGGCGGCGCGCCGTGCGGGTCGCCGGATTGCAGCACCTTGTACTCCAGGCCCGAGGGCAGGGTCTTCACGCCGGGCTCCGCCGCCATGCGCCGCATGAAGTCCGCATCCTCGTCGCCGGCCGCCGCCGCACGCGCGGGCGCGGCCATCGTCAGGGCGAGCAGCATCGCGGGGAGCAGCCGCCGCGAGGCGGCGCGGCGGATCGGCGGGCAGGGCATCGGGCGGTTCTCTGGCGGCACGGGCCGAGGCGATACCATCCGGGGCCGTGCCGGTCCAGGACGGCTAGCCGCGGCCGGGCGTCGCGACGTAGTGCGCCAGGCGCGCCGCGATCTCGATCCCGGAATCGGTCGCCGACAGCGGCGCCAGGTAGCGGCCGTCCGGACCGATCAGCAGCAGGACGGAGCTGTGGTCGATGCTGTAGCCGCCTGGCTCGGCGGATATCCGGCGGGTGACGGCCACCACCCGGAACTGCCGCTCGACGGCGCGGATCTGCGCCGCCGTGCCGGTCAGGCCGATGACGCGCGCACCGAAGCTGCCGGCGAACTGCCCGACCACCCGGGGCGAGTCGTGCTCCGGATCGATGGTGATGAAGACCGGCTGCACGCGCCCGGCGCGCTCGCCGAGCCGGCGCATCGCGTCGGCGACCGCGCTCAGCGTCGTCGGACAGACGTCCGGGCAGGAGGCGTAGCCGAAATAGATCAGCAGGTAGCGGCCGCGCAGGTCGCGGTCGCTCACCGGACGGCCGTCGCCGCCGGTCAACGTCCACGGCCCGCCCACCGCGTCGCGGCCAACCGGCGCCGTGCCGCCGAGCAGGCGCAGCAGACCCGCACTGAGCGCCAGCAGCAGCAGCGCCGTCGCGGCGATCCGCAGCATGTTCGAGCGGTCCCGGGCGCTCCCGCCCGCAGGCCTGGCATTGCGGCGCGGCGTGCGCCTCACGACGGCGCCGCCTGCATGTCCATGCCCGGGGTCAGCCCGCTCAGCACCGCCGACGCGGCCACCGCCAGCAGCCCGAAGGCGGTCTGCGCCAGGATGCTGCCGGCGAGCCGGCGCCGCGCCGCGTCGCCGTCGCCGCCGCGCAGGCGCGGTGCCAGCCGGTAGCGGTTGAGCAGCGCGAGGCCGAGCAGCACCCCGAACAGTGCCGTCTTGACCAGCACCACCACGCCGTACGGCATCGTGCGCAGCGCCGCCACGCTGCCCACCAGCACCCAGCCCTGCACCAGCGCCGATCCGGCGAGCAGGCCGACCGACCACTTTCCCAGCGGCGTGAAGCGGCGGGCGGCGGCGGCGCCGGCCGCGGCCGGCCCGAGATGCACCACCAGCAGCAGCGGCACCAGCCCGCCGAGCCAGGCCGCGGCGGCCAGCAGATGCAGCACGTCGAGGCCGAACAGCAGGCTGAGCCCGCCATGCATCGCCATCGCGTGGCCGTGCCCCGCCTGCGCCGCCGCATCGGCCGAGGCGGCGACGGCGGCGAGGCGCACCCTGCCGGCGGCGAGCAGGATGCCGGTCGCGGCGGCCAGCGCCAGCTGCAGCAGCACCAGCTGGCCGAACCGGGTGTCGGCCAGCACCGTCGGCAGCGCCGACAGCGCCTGCGACGGGCCGGCGGCGCTAGCGATCGTCGCCGCCTGCAGCACCGCCCAGGCGAGCAGGCCGAACAGCGAGGCGACGAGGCTGATCCAGCTCAGGCGCGACAGCGCGCGCTCGATCGCCGCGGCGGCGACGCCGCGGGTCGCGGCGAGCGCCCGCGGCGCGACCAGTGCGCGGAACACCAGGCATCCGCCGAGCGACAGCAGCGCCGCGACGTAGCCGGCCCGCGCCAGCAGCAGCGCCACACCGCCGTCGGGCATCGCTACTGCTTCACCGTGAAGCCGTATCGGCCCTGTGTCCTGTGCGTGTCGGTGGCGACCACGTGCCAGGTCACCGAGTAGCTGCCGGACACGAGCGGCCTCAGCCCGACCGCGAGGCGGGTCTCGCCGCCCTCGAGATGCGCCGCGCCCTGGTCGACGCGGACGCCGGAGGCGTCCTGCACGGTGATGCTGCTGAAGCGCGGCTCGACCCCCTCGGTGAACTCGATCGCCACCTCGCGGGGTGCCGGCCGCACCGTGCTGCCGACGGCCGGGCTCGCACGCTTGAGGAAGGCGTGCGCCGCCGCGATGCCGGGGTGGAGCAGCAGCCCGGCCAGCGCCAGCGCCGGCGCGGCGCATCGTGTCCCTCCCCGCCGGCTCATGGCAGCAGCGGCCGGCCGACGGTCGCGGGGAACAGGTCGTCGAAGAAGAAATGCACCAGCCCGACCGCCCCCACGTTGCTGCCGGCCGCCCTGTTCAGCGGCACCAGCGCCTCGAGGCCGATCTCGCCCCACTGCGCCATGTAGATGACCCCCGGTGCCGCGGTCCAGGTGGTGCCCTGCGCGCTCGGCGCCGAGGCCGGCGAGGACCAGGTGAACTCGACCAACGGAATCAAGTTGCCGAGGAAGCCCGGCAGGCCGAGATCCTTCACCTGCGACTGCAGGTAGGGGATGCTGTACTGCACAGACGCCGCCCCCGCCCACGCGTTGTCGTTGCCGTCGTTGAACTGGGCGGCGATCCCGCTGCCCGACGGCGAGGTCGGCGCCATGGCGGGTTGGACGGCCTTCAGCTCCCGGTCGGCGACGGTGTAGCTCAGCTCGCCGGTGACCGCGAGCGGCCGCAGCACGCCGATCGGCAGGTCGCCGAGACC
>CAXTNB010000292.1:3601-3930 GCA_964245385.1 uncultured Acetobacteraceae bacterium
GGCGCCGGTGTGCGTCGTGCCGGTGCCGCCGATCTCGCGGATCACGCCGAGCGAGGCGACGAACTCGTGCTCGGCGTTCGTGTAGGCCTGCCACTTGCCGGTGATGAACAGGTTCTCGAACCCGGTCTGGGTCTTCGATCCGTCCATCTGCTGGACGTCGTAGCCGTCGTTGAGGATCAGCGCCGTGTCCGGCGTGATCGTCTTGTCGTACTCGAAGCCGAGATCGACCTCGTGGCCGGGACCGGTGCCGCCGTCCGCGGCGCTGCGGCTGTAGCTGAAGGCGGGCAGCGAGGCCTCGTCGCTGACCCCGGGATCGTCGAAGGTCAGGG
>CAXTNB010000293.1:0-3926 GCA_964245385.1 uncultured Acetobacteraceae bacterium
CGCCGCGGCGCGGCGGGGCCGGGGCGCCCCGCCCGCCCGCCCCCCCCCCCCCCCCCCCCCCCCCTGCTCTTCCTCCGCATTCCGCCAAGCCCCGGGCCCTCAGGGCAGCGGGCTGTGCCCGTGGGCGACGGTCTCGCGCGCCGCCTTGAGATGCGCCTCGGTGAACTGCTTGGCGTGCGCCGAGAGGTCGCGGCCGTCGTCCCACAGGTTGCGCCAGATGCCGAGGATGCCTTCCAGCGGCTGGCCCACCACCTTGGAGGAGAACGACTCGAAGGTGATCGGCCCGGCATAGCCGGAGCGCACCAGGGCGCGAAACACGCGGCCGAAATCGATCGAGCCGGAGCCGAGATAGCCGCGGTTGGAGTCGCCGGTGTGGAAGTAGCCGAGATGCTCGCCGGTTTCCAGGATCGCCGCGCCCACGTCCGCCTCCTCGATGTTCATGTGGTAGCAGTCGAGATGCACCTTGACGTTGGCCAGGCCGACGCGCCGGCAGAACGCGACGCCCTGTCGCGCCGTGTTCAGCATGTTGGTCTCGTAGCGGTTGACCACCTCCATGCCGAGCGTGATGTCGCTCGCGGCCGCCTTCTCGCCGACGCGACGGATCACCTCGATCGAGCGCGCGACGCCCGCCGGCACCGCCGGCACGGCGTATTTCTGGAACGCCGAATACAGGATGCCGCAGACGTGGGTGGCACCGAGGTCGCGGGCGATGGAGAGGATCAGCTCCAGCTTCTGCTCGCCGCGCCGGGTCTTGTCGTCGTCGTTGCTGGAGATGTCGGTGTCGGCGTCGAGGCCGAGCGAGAAGGTCAGGCCGATGCCGGCGCGCTCCAGCTCGCGCCGGGTGAAGTCGACGTCGATGGTGGACGGATCCAGCGCGCAGGCCTCGATCAGGTCGTAGCCGAGCGAGGCGGTGTTGGCGATCGCGCGCGCACTGGTCGCGGTTCCAGCCGGCCTCCCAGACGAAGCCGTGCAGGCCGAGCTTGTTGCTTCCGGGCGGGTTCGTCGTCGTCATGATCGCGTTCTCCGAGACGCCTGGCGAGCTAAATCCGTTCCCAGGAGACGGTCAAGCGCGGGTCCCGACGCGGCGCGCCCCGCATCGTCGCGTGGCGGCGCAGTTCGATCATGCTATGGGCCGCTCGCACCATGAGACCGGAGTTCGACCGTGAGATCCTTCCGCCGAATGCTCGCCGCGTCGCTGCTGACGACATCCTGCCTGGGCGCGGCGGCGCTCGCCGATGACGGCGGCGTCAAGATCGAGAAGGCGGCCAAGCCGGCCAAGCCGGCCGATCTGCATCCGACCGAGACGCTCAGCGACGGGGCGGTGACGGCGGGCGGCATACGCATCGAGTACCAGGCGGCGGCCGGCACGCTGATCGTGCATCCGAAGGGGTGGGACGACGCCGAGGCGCCGGGCAAGGATCAGGACGGCCAGGACGACCAATCCGGCGATCACGGCTCGCCGCAGGCCGGGCACAAGGACGAGGCCCAGGCCTCGATGTTCTACGTCGCCTACTTCAAGAAGGGCGCGCGCGCCGAGAACCGTCCGATCACCTTCCTGTTCAACGGCGGTCCGGGTTCCTCGAGCGTCTGGCTGCACATGGGGGCGTTCGGGCCGCGCCGCGTCCTCACCCCCGACGACAGCCATCCCGAGGCGGCGCCCTACCAGCTGGTGAACAACGACGAGACCCTGCTCGACGACACCGACCTCGTGTTCATCGACGCGCCGGGCACCGGCTTCTCGCGCCTCTCCGGACCGGACAAGGAGAAGGCGTTCTACGGCATCGACCAGGATGCGCACGCCTTCTCCGACTTCATCGCGGCGTTCCTGTCGAAGTACGGGCGCTGGAACTCGCCGAAATACCTGTTCGGCGAGAGCTACGGCACCACCCGCTCGGCGGTGCTGGCGAACGACCTGCAGATGGACAAGGAGATCGACCTGAACGGCGTGATCCTGCTGTCGCAGATCCTCAACTTCGACGCCAGCATCGACGGGCCGCAGTACGACCCGGGCGTCGACCTCCCCTACATGGTCGCACTCCCGACCTACGCCGCGACCGCCTGGTACCACCACCGGCTGCCCAGCGGCACGCAGGGCGACCTCCCAGCGCTGCTCGGCGAGGCCGAGCGGTTCGCGATGACCGACTACGCCGACGCGCTCGCCCAGGGCTCGGCGCTGGAGCCGGCGCGGCGCGAGGCGATCGCGGCGAAGCTGCACGCCTACACCGGGCTCGCCGTCGACTACATCAAGAAGTCGGACCTGCGCATCAATGGCGGCCAGTTCGAGAAGATGCTGCAGGACGACACCGACACCACCACCGGCCGGCTCGACAGCCGGTTCTCCGGCCCGAGCATGGACCCGCTCAGCCGGGAGTCCGACTACGACCCGCAGAGTGCCGCGATCAGCTCCGCCTACGTCTCCTCCTTCAACGACTACGTCCGCCACGTCCTGCACTACGGCGCGGGCGTCACCTACAAGCCCGAGATCGACGCCGGCAAGGACTGGGACATGAAGCACCAGCCGCCGGGGTCCGACGTGCCGCAGACCGGATCCGCCAACGTCATGATCGATCTGGCGGCGGCGATGAAGTACAACCCGAAGCTGAAGATCATGCTCAACGCCGGCTACTACGACCTGGCGACGCCGTTCTACGAGGGCATCTACGAGATGCACCACCTGCCGATCCCGCTGCGGCTGCAGGACAATATCGAGTACCGGCAGTACCGCTCCGGCCACATGGTCTACGCCAACCTCCCCTCGCTGAGGCAGCTGCACGACAACGTCGCCGACTTCATCCGCCGGACCGACAACCAGAAGGCAGCTTCCTCTCAGAAATAACGGCGAAACAGGTATCTTTTTGGAATAATACCCGCTATGGTTGTGGGTGAGCTCCTCCAGGACGTGCCATGTCTGCCTCGCTGTCCGGTCTTTCGCCGATCACGACCTACCTCTCGATCGTCAAGAACGAGCAGACCCAGGTCGCCCAGATGGTGAAGAGCGACCCCACGATGCAGCGCACGGTGAAGGCGTTCCAGTCCGACATCGTCGACATCAACAGCCCGACCGACCTGCTCAACCCCAAGAACCAGGCGGCTCTGCAGGTGGTGCTGGGCGCCTACAACATGAGCGGCGAGAGCAGCTCGACCGGCCTGCTCAAGCAGCTGCTGACCCAGGATCCGTCCGCCTCCGGCTCGCTGGTCCGCTCGCTCGACGACACCGACGCCCTGCATTTCGTCAAGGCGATGACCGACCGCGCGACGGTGGCAGTCGATTTCGGCGACCCCTCGGCGTCCAGCTTCACCTCCGGCGGCAGCGCCGCCTCCTCGATCTCCTTCAACAACTTGGCCTGGGGCACCGCCAACTCCAGCCTCACCGCCGCCTCGCCCGCCGAGACCTTCTCCTACGTGCTCGACGACGGCAGTGCGGCGCAGTCCGTCGCCAACGCGCTGACGACGGCGCTGCAGTCCACCGGCACCAGCGCCGACCCGGTCACCGCCAGCTACAGCGTCGATGCCGGCGGCGCCATCGTCGGATCGAGCGGCGCGCCGCCGGTCGCGACCAGCACCGACAGCGCCGGCAACACCGTCTACAGCCTCACGCTGGCGACCAGCAGCACGGGTGCGGCGATCCGGCTGGCCAGCGTCGTCGCGGTCAAGGCGCCGCAGGCCGCCGCGAGCGCCGTGCCCTCGGGCACGATCAGCGCCGCCACCGCGGTGCCGCTGCTCTCGAAGGCGCTCACCGCCCACGGCTTCGACGTGTCCAGCAGCGGCCCCGCCAGCCTGAGCATCATCAACCCGATCGACAACGGCCCGCTGTCGCTGTCGCTGCAATCCTACACCAGCTTCGCCGCGATCACCTCGCAGGCGGTCTCGACCTTCCAGAACGTGCTGCCGCTGGGCAGCGCCGGGCAGGCCCTGAAGGCGGGGCA
>CAXTNB010000294.1:0-3924 GCA_964245385.1 uncultured Acetobacteraceae bacterium
ATCCCTCGGACGTGCTCGCCTGGCAGACCCTGGCCGCGGTCGAGGAGGAGCGCGCCTCCTGGATGGCGGCCTACAAGGCCTGGCAGCACGTGCTGAGCCTGGATCCGCAGGCCGAGGACGGTGCGGCGCGGCTCGACCGGCTGCGCCGTCACGCCCTCGGCCAGCCCGCCTGAGCCGGCGCGCGCGAGGGACGGCCGCAGGGTGAGCCGGGCGATCACCATCGTCCCGCCGTCGCGGCCGCTGCGCGGGCGCGTCACGCCGCCCGGCTCCAAGTCGATCACCAACCGGGTGCTGCTGCTGGCGGCGCTGGCGCGGGGCGACAGCCTGCTCACCGGCGCGCTGAAGAGCGACGACACCGCGCACATGGCGCGCGCGCTGGGCGAGATGGGCGTGGCCATCGAGGAGCCGGACGCCAGCAGCTTCCGGGTGCGCGGAAGCGGCCGGCTGCAGGCACCCGCGGCGCCGCTGTCGCTCGGCAATGCCGGCACCGCCATCCGGTTCCTGACCGCGGCGGCGGCGCTGGTGCGCGGCACCGTGGTGCTCGACGGCGACGGCCACATGCGCGGGCGCCCGATCGCGCCGCTGGTGCAGGCGCTGGCGGCGCTCGGCGTGCGGGCGAGTGCGGAGTCCGGCTGCCCGCCGGTGCGGATCGAGGGCGAGGGGCGGCTCGCCGCCGGGCGGGTGGCGATCGATGCCCGGCTATCCAGCCAGTACGTCTCCGCCCTGCTGATGCTGGCCGCCTGCGGCGACGGCCCGATCGAGGTGGCGCTGCAGGGCAGCGAGATCGGCGCGCGCGGCTACGTCGAGCTCACCCTGAGCGCCATGCGCCGCTTCGGCGCGGCGCCGCTGGCGGTCGGCGACGGCACCTGGCACGTGCCGCCGACCGGCTACCGGGCCGCCGACGTGCGGATCGAGCCCGACGCGTCGGCCGCAACCTACCTGTGGGCGGCCGCCCGGCTGACCGGCGGCGCGGTGGAGCTCGGCGTGGCGCCCGCCGAGTTCACCCAGCCCGACGCCGCGGCCTGGCGCTTCATCGAGTGTTTCCCCGAGATGCCGGCGCGGATCGACGGCGCGCAGATGCAGGACGCGGTGCCGACGCTCGCGGTGCTCGCCGCCTTCAACCGCCGTCCGGTACGCTTCACCGGCATCGCCAACCTGCGGGTCAAGGAGTGCGACCGGGTGCGGGCGCTCTCGACCGAGCTGTGCCGCATCCGTCCGGGCCTGGCGCGCGAGGACGGCGACGACCTGCTGGTGGCCGCCGACCCCGCGCTCGCGGTTTTTTAGGTTACGTCGAGGATCGAGACCTACGCCGACCACCGGATCGCGATGAGTTTTGCCCTCGCCGGGCTGAAGCTGGGCGGGATCACTATCCACGACCCCGATTGCGTGGGAAAAACCTACCCTGGCTACTGGGACGCGCTGGCATCGCTGGGCGTGTCGATCGAGGCGGCGGCATGATCGTGATCTGCGGGGACGCGCTGATCGACTTCCTTCCCGTGCAGGTCGAGGGCCGCGCCGCCTACCTGCCGGCTCCCGGCGGCTCCTGCCGCAACATCGCCAGCGGGCTGGGGCGGCTGGGTGCCGCGGTCGGCTTCATGGGCGGGGTGTCGACCGACTTCTTCGGCGAGCTGATCGCGGACTCGCTGCGCCGGGACGGCGTCTCGCTCGCCTACGCCGCGCGGCTCGGCCAGTCCAGCACGCTGGCGTTCGTGCAGCTCGGCGCGGGCGAGCCGGCCTATGCCTTCTACGACCAGGGCAGCGCGCACCGGAGCTGGACCCGTGCCGCCGGTCCGGCGCTGGACGATGCGGTGACGGCGCTGCATGTCGGCTCGCTGACCCTGATCGCGCCGCCGGTGGCCGACGAGATCCTGCTGCTGATGCGCGCCCAGAAGGGCAGGCGGGTGCTGGCGATCGATCCGAACTGCCGTCCCGGCCTGACCGGCGACCTGCCGGGCTACCGCGCGCGCCTGAACCAGATGTTCCAGCTCGCCGACATCATCAAGCTGTCGGCGGCCGACCTCGACTATCTGCGTCCCGGCGTCGACCCGGACCGCGTCGCGCGGGACTGGATCGCCGCCGGCGCCAGCCTGGTGGTGCTGACCCGCGGCGGCGACGGCGCCAGCGCCTGGACCAGGGACGGCGCGGTGAGCGTGCCGGCGGCGCGCGTCGCGCTGGTCGACACCGTGGGCGCCGGCGACAGCTTCATCGCGGCGGTGCTGTTCCAGCTCGACCGCATGGGCCTGCTGGCGGTGGGACGGCTGGACCGCATCGGCCGCGACGAGGCGCAGGCGGTGCTCGGCTTCGCGGTCAGGGTGGCGGCGATCACCTGCAGCCGCGTCGGCGCCGATCCGCCCTGGCTGCGCGAGCTCGAGACACCGGACCGGGTGCCCTAGCGGGCTGGGACAAGGCGGGCGAGGGCTCTGCCTCTGACCCGCTGGGGCCGGCGGCCTCAACCCGGGTTCGTCAGCGGTCGGTCAGGCGCAGCTCGATGCGGCGGTTCTTGGCGAAGGCTTCCGGGGTGCTGCCGGGGTCGAGCGGCTGATACTCGGAGAACGCGGCGGCGGCGACGTTCTGCGGTCGCACCCCCTCGTCGATCAGCAGCTTGACCACGGTGATGGCGCGGCCCGCCGAGAGCTCCCAGTTGGTCGCGAAGCGGCCGCCGGTGATGCGCTGGCGGTCGGCGTGGCCGTCGACGCGCAGCACCCAGGGCAGGTCGGGCGGGATCTCGGCGGCGATCTGCTTCAGCGTGCCGGCGAGTGCGCGCATCTGCTCCGCACCGGGCTTGGACAGTTCCGCACTGCCGGCGGGGAACAGCACCTCGCTCTGGAACACGAAGCGGTCGCCGACCACGCGTATGCCGGGGCGGTTGGCGAGCACCTGGCTCAGCCGGCCGAAGAACTCCGAGCGGTAGCGCTTGAGCTGCTCGACCTTGTCGGCCAGTGCCAGGTTGAGCTTGTTGCCGAGGTCGCTGATCTTGGCGTCGCGGTCGCGCACGTCCTTCTGCGTGATGTCGAGCGCCTCGGTAATCGCGGCGAGCTGCTTCTCCAGCTCGGCCAGCTGCTGGTTGAGCAGCGCCACCTGGGCCTGGGCGTCGCTGCCCAGCTTGGCCTGCGACTGCGCGCGCGCGGTCTCCTGCGCCAGCTGGGCGCCGAGCGCCTGCGCCTGCGCCTGGGCCTGCGCCTGCAGCGCGTTGCGGGCGGCCTCGCTGCGGTCGCGCTGCGTCCGCAGGGTGGCGACCGACAGCCCGAGATCGTGCGTCTTGACCCGCTCCAGCGACAGCAGCTCGGTGAGCTGCGCCATCTCGCTCTGCAGCCGGTCCAGCACGTGCTGCCGCCCGTTCAGCGCCACCGACAGGAAGGCCTGCGCCAGCACGAACACCAGCAGCACGAAGATGATGACCATGAGCAGCGTCGACAGCGCGTCGACGTAGCCGGGCCACGCGTCGAGCCCGTTGCGGGTGCTGTGCCGCCGTCTCATCGCGCGGGCCTCACCGCCCGGAGCCGCCGGGTGCGGCGCTAGCTGGCATTCTCGCCTCCGAGGGCGGCCAGCGTGCGGGTCAGCAGGCGCAGGTCGCCGCGCAGCTCGGCGGTGCTCTGCGCGCGGCCCTGCTCGCCCTCGTTGAGCAGCCGCCCGAGCAGCCGCTCGACGTTGCGCATGTGGTCGCGCAGGCCGTCGCCGCCGTCCGCGCCGTCCCGCGCCTCGGCGAGCCGGCGCAGCACCGGGGTCATCCCGGCCTGGTTCTCGGCGAGGCGCTGCATCAGCTGCTGGTTGGCGCGCATCATCTCGGTCAGGTCGGAGATGCGCTCCGACAGCGTCGCCATGGTGTGGTTGTGCGCCGAGCGGCCCTCCTCGCCGCGCGCCAGCACCGACTGCAGCCCGTCCAGGTTCTCCGCCGTCTGCTCCAGCAGCGCCTGCACGTAGGCC
>CAXTNB010000295.1:0-3908 GCA_964245385.1 uncultured Acetobacteraceae bacterium
GCTGCGACAGGTCGGACGCGGCGACGTCGTGGATCGGGGCCATCTGGTTCATGCGGCATGCTCCTGCCAGGAGCGGTCGACGGCTTGCTCGAGCAGGCCGCGCACCGCCTCGTCGTCGATCAGCGCCAGCCCGTCGGCGAGGAAGGCGCGCACCAGGATGGCGTGCGCCTCGGAGGCGGGAATGCCCCGGCTGCGCAGGTAGAACAGCTGCTCCTCGTCGAGCGCCCCGGCGGTGGCGCCGTGGCTGCACTTGACGTCGTCGGCATAGATCTCGAGCTCGGGCTTGCTGTCGATCTCGGCGGTGTCGGACAGCAGCAGCGCCTGGTTCATCTGGTAGCCGTCGGTCTTCTGCGCCGCGCGGGCGACCACGATCTTGCCCTGGAACACGGCGCGCGACGAGCCGGACAGCACGTTCTTGACCGTCTGGCGCGAGGTGCAGGCCGGCGCGTCGTGCGCGATCGTGCTGGTCAGGTCGGCGTGCCGGACGCCGGAGAGCAGCTGGGCGCCGTTGACCTGGACCGCACCGCCGCGTCCCTGCAGCCGGGCATGCACCTCGTGCCGGGCCAGGGCCGCCCCGAGTGCCAGGCTGAAGCTGTCGTACGCCGCACCCTGCCCGACTGCCGCGTAGACGGTCGAGAAGTGCAGCGCCTGCCGCGCCTCGTCCTGCAGCAGCACGTGGCTCAGGCAGGCGCGCTCGCGCAGCTCCACCTCCAGCACCGGGTTGTTGACGTAGAGCCCGTCGCCGCGAGCGATCTCCAGCAGGCGCAGGCTCGCACCCTCCTCCAGCAGCACCGAGAAGCGCGGATGCGCCGACACCGCAGCGCGCCCGGCGCCCTCGGGTCCGGCCGCGCCGGCGCCGAGCAGGATCAGCAGCAGCCGCCCGGCATCCTTGCCGGCGCGGACATGGATGCGCGCCCCGTCCTCGCTCAGCATGGTGTTGAGCGCCACCAGCGGCTCGCGCTGCGGATGCGCCAGCGTGCCGAAGCTGACGCCGGCCTCGACGTCGAGATCCTCAGGCAGCCGCGACAGCGCCGCGTCGAGCCGCCCGTTGACGAACACCAGCCGGCTCGCCTCGGCGAGGCCCGCGGCGGCGAGGTCGAGGCGCGCGAGCTGCGCCGCGCCCCATCCGGCGTCGGGCGCGGGCGGCTCGCCGAGCAGGGTCAGGCCGGTCAGCAGGCGCAGGTCGGTGTATTTCCACGCCTCCAGCCTGCGCGTCGGCAGTCCGGACAGCCGCAGCAGCGCCGCCGCCTCGTCGCGGTCCTGCACCGCCCCGGGCAGCGTCTGCTTGCGTGCCTCGTAGACGTCCAGGAAGCGCTGCGCGTTGTGCCCCGGCTGCGCGGCCTGTGGCGGCTGGATCGCGTTCACGCCGCCTCCGCGATCAGCTGCGCGTAGCCTTCGGCCTCGAGCTGCCGCGCCAGCTCCGCGCCGCCGCTGCGTATGATGCGGCCGCCCGCCATCACGTGCACCCGGTCGGGCACGATGTATTCGAGCAGCCGCTGATGGTGGGTGATCACCAGGGCGGAGAAGTCCGGCGCCCGCAGCGCGTTGACGCCCTCGGCGACGATGCGCAGCGCGTCGATGTCGAGCCCGCTGTCGGTCTCGTCGAGGATGGCGAACCTGGGTCGCAGCAGCGCCATCTGCAGCACCTCGTTGCGCTTCTTCTCGCCGCCGGAGAAGCCGACATTGACGTTGCGCTTGAGCATGTCGTCGGGCATCGACAGCCGGCGGCACTCGGCGCGCACCAGCTTGAGGAAGCCGACCGCGTCGAGCTCCGGCTCGCCGCGGCCGCGGCGCAGCGCGTTCACCGCGGTGCGCAGGAAGTTGGCGTTGTTCACGCCGGGCAGCTCGACCGGCGCCTGGAAGGCCAGGAACACCCCGGCGGCGGCCCGCACGTCGGGCTGCATCGCAAGCAGATCCTGCCCCTTGAACGACACCGTGCCGGCGGACACCTCGTAGTCCTCGCGGCCGGCCAGCACGTAGGACAGGGTGGACTTGCCCGACCCGTTCGGCCCCATGATCGCGTGCACCTCGCCGGCCGGGATGTCGAGGTCGACCCCGTTCAGGATCGGCTTCGGCGAGCCGTTGTGCTCGATCGACGCGTGCAGCCCTGCGATGGACAGGAAGGCGCTCATCCGACGCTCCCCTCCAGGCTGACCTGCAGCAGCTTCTGCGCCTCCACCGCGAATTCCATCGGCAGCTCCTTGAGCACGTCCTTGCAGAAGCCGTTGACGATCATGCCGACCGCGTCCTCCTCCGACAGGCCGCGCGAGCGGCAATAGAACAGCTGGTCCTCGGAGATCTTGGACGTGGTGGCCTCGTGCTCCGTCTTGGCGGTCATGTTGCGGTTCTCGATATAGGGAACCGTGTGCGCGCCGCACTGGTCACCGATCAGCAGGCTGTCGCACTGGGTGAAGTTGCGGGCGCCCGACGCCTTGGGCATCACCCGCACCAGCCCGCGATAGGTGCTGTCGGAGCGGCCGGCGCTGATGGTCTTGGCGACGATGGTGGAGCGCGTGTTGCGGCCGATATGCAGCATCTTGGTCCCGGTATCGGCCTGCTGGTGGTTGTTGGTCACCGCCACCGAGTAGAACTCGCCGACCGAGCCCTCGCCCTGCAGGATGCAGGACGGGTACTTCCAGGTGATCGCCGACCCGGTCTCGACCTGGGTCCAGGAGATCTTGGAACGGGCGCCGCGGCAGGCGCCGCGCTTGGTGACGAAGTTGTAGATGCCGCCCTTGCCGTTCGCGTCGCCCGGATACCAGTTCTGCACCGTGGAGTACTTGATCGACGCGTCGTCCATGGCGACCAGCTCGACCACGGCGGCGTGCAGCTGGTTCTCGTCGCGCATCGGCGCGGTGCAGCCTTCGAGATAGGACACCGAGGCACCGTCCTCGGCAATGATCAGGGTGCGCTCGAACTGCCCGGTGTTCTTGGCATTGATGCGGAAATAGGTGCTCAGCTCCATCGGGCACTTCACCCCCTTGGGGATGAACACGAACGAGCCGTCGGTGAACACCGCCGAGTTCAGCGCGGCGTAGAAGTTGTCCGCCGCCGGCACCACGGAACCGAGATACTGCCGCACCAGCTCGGGATGCTCGCGCACCGCCTCGCTGATCGGGCAGAAGATCACGCCCGCCTTCATCAGGGTGGTGCGGAAGGTGGTCGCGACCGAGACGCTGTCGAACACGGCGTCGACCGCGACCTGCGGACGGCCCTGCGCGTCGCGCTCGTCGCCCGGCTCGGCGTCGGCACCCTCCACGCCGGCGAGGCGCGCGCGCTCGCGCAGCGGGATGCCGAGCTTCTCGTAGGTCGCCAGCAGCTGCGGGTCGACCTCGTCGAGCGACTTCGGTCCCGGCTTGCGCTTTGGCGCGGCGTAGTAGTGCGCGTCCTGGTAGTCGATCGGCGGGTAGCCGACCTTGGACCAGCGCGGCTCGGCCATCTGCTTCCAGGCCTCGAACGCCTTCAGGCGCCAGGCGAGCAGCCACGCCGGCTCCTCCTTGCGGGCGGAGATCAGGCGGATGGTGTCCTCGTCGAGCCCCTTGGGTGCGAGATCCATCTCGATGTCGGTCTCGAACCCCCACTTGTAGGTGGAGGCGCTCATGGTCTCGACGGCGTTAAGGGTCTCGGCGACGGCTGACATGAAACCTCACTCGGCAGCGGCAGGCGCGCGCAGCGGCGCCTGCGATGTATCGATACGGAACGCCGGCGCGGGCGGACGCGGCGAGGCGTCCGGGCGCATGTCGGCGAGCGTGATGCGGGTCAGCGCGGCGCGGATCGCCTCGTTGACCGGGTCCCAGCGTCCGCGCACGGCGCAGCAGGACTGCGCCTCGCAGCCGCCGACGGCGCCGTCGACGCAGGCGGCGAGCGAGATCGGGCCGTCGATGGCGGCGATCACCTGCGCCACCGAG
>CAXTNB010000296.1:0-3903 GCA_964245385.1 uncultured Acetobacteraceae bacterium
GCGGCGGAGCGGGCGTTCGAGGCGGATTCGCATGGTGTCCCGGTTGCCGGCTCAGGGGCCCGGCTTGAGCACGTAGCCGCGGCCGCGCACCGTGTGCAGGAAGCGCGGCTCGCGCGGGTCCGGCTCGATCCGCCGGCGCAGGCGCGTCACCTGCACGTCGATGGCGCGCTCGCCCGCCTCGTCCATCTCCAGCGTGCGCGCGATCGCCTCGCGCGACAGCACCGTGCCGGGCCGGCGCGCCAGCACCGCCAGCAACGCCGATTCGCCGCCGGTCAGGTGCAGCGCCTGGCCGGCCTCGCTGAGCAGGCCGCGCACCGGGTCGAACTCCAGGCTGCCGAGCCGCAGCGGCTGCTGGTTGTCGGTCGGCGCCGGCGGCCCGACCCGGCGCAGCAGCGCGCGCAGCCGCAGCAGCAGCTCGCGCGGCTCGAACGGCTTGCCGAGATAGTCGTCGGCACCGGTCTCGAGGCCGGCGATCCGGTCCTCCGGGCCGCCGCGGGCGGTGAGCAGCAGGATCGGCAGGTTCTGGCCGACCAGGCGCAGCGAGCGGGTGAGCGCCAGCCCGTCCTCGCCGGGCATGGTGACGTCGAGCACCATCGCGTCGGGCTGCAGGAAGCCCAGCATCTGCCGCGCCTCGGCCGCACCGGCGGCGGCACTGACCCGGAACCCCTGCTCGGAGAGGTAGCGCTGCAGCAGCCGGCGCAGGCGGGCATCGTCGTCGACCACCAGCACGTGCGCGTCCAGCTCGCCGCCCGCCGCCCTGCCGAGGCCGGCGCCGCTCATCGCCCCGCTCACCTCGCCGACCCGCGCGCGTCCAGCAGCGCGCGGCTCCGCGGGTCCATCATCGCGTGCATCACCCGGCGGAACCCCTCGACCGCGCCGCCGCCGGCCTCGCGGTAGGCGGCGGTGATCCGCTCGCGCTGGCGCTCGAACAGGCGCCGCTCCAGCGCGCGGCCGGACTCCGTCAGGCTCAGCAGGCGCTGCCGCCGGTCGCGGGCGCCGACCTCCTGCACGACGTAGCCGCGCCCGACCAGCTCGCCCAGCACCCGCGCCAGGCTCTGCTTGGTGATGCGCAGCAGCGCCAGCAGCTCGCTGACGGTGATCGCGGGCCCGCGGGCGATGAAGTGCAGCGCCCGGTGGTGGGCGCGGCCGAGGCCGAGCTCGTCGAGCACGGCGTCGGCCGTCGCGGCGAGATCGCGATAGGCGAGGAAGAACAGGTCCTGGGCCAGCCGCATCTGCTCCTCGCGCAGGAACAGCACGCCGGTGCCGGCACCACCGGCCGGCTCCGGCGCCGCCCCGGCCTCGCGCGCCGGATCGCGCGCCGGTGCGCGGCCCGGCTCGCGGTCGACCTGGCGGCTCGGCTGGCGAGGAGGCTGATGCGTCAGCAGCTTCGCGTCCATGCGTTCGGTCCGATCTCCGGTGGCCCGATCTGCGGTCGATCGTGCGAGCCGGAGTTAAGACAGCTTCATTGACTTGAAGGAAGAGGGCTTCTAGGTGCTCGGCTGGCTTCCCGCCCGGCGGCGGGTCGCCGGGAGGCGATGCAGATGGCACTGGTGCCGTTCGACGACAGGGATGGCCGTATCTGGTGGGACGGGGCGCTGATCCCCTGGCGCGAGGCCAGGCTGCACGCGCTGTCGCACGGGCTGCACTACGGCAGCGCCGTGTTCGAGGGCGAGCGCTCCTATAACGGCCACATCTTCAAGCTGCGCGAGCACACCGAGCGGCTGATCGAGTCCGGCCGCATCCTCGGCTTCGCGCTGCCGTTCTCGGCGCAGCAGATCGACGAGGCCTGCATCGAGGTGCTGGAGGCCAACGGGCTGACCGACGGCTACGTGCGTCCGCTGGCCTGGCGCGGCGCCGAGCAGCTCTCGGTCTCGGCGCGGCACACCAGCATACACCTGATGATCGCCGCCTGGTCCTGGCCCAACCTGTTCGGCGCCGACCGGCTCCAGGGGGTGCGGCTGGCGATGGGCAGCTGGAAGCGCCCGCATCCGGAGACCGCGCCGACCCGCTCCAAGGCCGCCGGCCTCTACATGATCGGCACCATGTGCAAGAACGACGCCGAGGCGGCCGGATACGACGACGCGCTGATGCTGGACTGGCGCGGCCAGGTCTCGGAGGCCACCGGCGCCAACATCTTCTTCGCCATCGACGGCGCCCTGCACACGCCGGTGCCGGACTGCTTCCTCGACGGCATCACCCGGCGCACGGTGATCGCGCTGGCGCGCCGGCGCGGCATCGCGGTGATCGAGCGCGTCATCCTGCCCGAGGAGATGGCGCGGGCCAGCGAGGTGCTGCTCGCCGGCACCGCCGCCGAGGTGACGCCGGTGCGCCAGATCGGCGAGCTGCGGTTCTCGCCCGGGCCGCTCGGCGCGCTGCTGCTGGCGGACTACGAGGCGCTGGTGCGCATGCCGCCGGACCAGGTGGCCGCACGGCTGGCGGCGTAGCCGACGCCGCGCCGCAGCGCCCCGGTGGCGCGGCCGAAGCGGCCGAGCTCGGACATGCGACGGTCCAGGAACGCCTCGGTGGCCGGACCGCCGCTCTCGTCCTGCAGCCAGAACAGCAGCGTCGCCGCGTAGATCCCGCTCAGGATCGCGCGCTTGCTGTACCAGCTCATGTCGGCGGCGGTGTCGCCGGCGGCGTGCCAGATCGAGTCCACGGTGCGGGCGACGCTGCGCAGCGCGGCCAGCCGATGGCCGGGCAGCGACAGCACCGACAGGCCGCGGCGGATCGCCTCGCGCTCGCCCTCGGCCTGCCGCAGGCGCAGCAGGATCAGGCCGCGCACCCTGGCACTCAGCCTGGTCTCGAGGATCGTCTCCGCCGCCTGCTCCATCCGCCGGTCGCCGAGATCGGCGTGCGCCTCGACCATCTCGGCCGCACCGCCGGGGAACAGCAGGTCGGCGTCCGGACCGGCGGCGGCGCGGATCGCGCGCGCGCTCCAGCCCTGCGCCGCGACGTGCGGCAGCATCGCGAGCAGCGCGGCGTCGCGCGCCTCGCTGCGCTCGATCGGCCCGGGGAAGTCCGTCACCGCGGCCCGCTGCGCCGCCTCGATCAGACCCGGCAGCAGCCGCGGCAGCAACGCGGCGAAGGCGATGCCGAGCCTCATGCCGGCATGCCGTGGCGGGCGAGCTCGTCCTCGAAGCCGAGGCGGGTCAGGTCGGTCATGCGCATCGGGTAGAGGATCCCGTCCAGGTGGTCGTGCTCGTGCTGCAGCACCATCGCGAGGAACCCGCCGGCCTCGCCGCGCACCGGCGCGCCCTCGCGGTCGAAGCCCTCGTAGCGCACCCGGAGGTGGCGCGGCACCGCGCCGCGCAGGCCGGGGATCGACAGGCAGCCCTCGATGCGATGCGCCATCTCGTCGCCGAGCGGCGTGATCACCGGGTTGATCAGCGCCTGCACCGGCAGCGGCGGGTCGTCCGGGCCGGTGCTGCGGGCCTCCGGCACGCTGTAGACGAAGGCGCGCAGCCCGACATGCACCTGGGGTGCGGCGAGCCCGGCGCCGCGCGCGTCGTGCATGGTCTCGATCATGTCGTCGATCAGGCCGCGCACCGACGCGGCCGCCGGGTCCGGGACCTCCGCGGCACGGGCGAGCAGGATCGGATGGCCCATGCGGGCGATCTTGAGCAAGGCCATGCACGGCTCCGGTTCGGCGACTGCGCACAGCAGATGAGACCGGAGAAGGGTTTGTGCAACCGCCGGCCGCCGTGCTATGGCACGCCGCTCTCGAGGGCCGCGCCGGATGTGGATCGATACGGTCCTCGTCCGGTCCCGCGGCGTGATGCGAACGGACCCGGTCCGGCGACGGTGGACGGGTTCACCGAACAGGAGTTCAAGGCACAGTGCAGGTTCTTGTCCGCGACAACAACGTCGACCAGGCGCTCAAGGCGCTCAAGAAGAAGATGCAGC
>CAXTNB010000297.1:0-3362 GCA_964245385.1 uncultured Acetobacteraceae bacterium
GAACCTGACGCTGCGCCGGGACGAGGTGCCGCCGTCCTGGCGCAGCGTCAGGTTCTCGGCGATGCTCATCCGCGGCGCCAGCGACACGTGCGCCCGGTCGGCCGGACAATAGGCGATCCCGGCACGGATCCGCGCGGCCACCGAGCCGCGCGTGATGTCGCGCCCGTCCAGCGTGATCCGGCCCGCGGCGGCGGCGCGCAGTCCCGCCAGCGTCTCGACCAGCTCGAGCTGGCCGTTGCCGTCGACGCCCACCACCCCGAGCACCTCGCGCGCGCGCAGCTGCAGGTCGATTCCGGCCAGCGCCGGTCCGACGAGGCCGCTCGCCGCGAGGCGCACCGGATGGTCGCGCGGCCGGTCGGGTCTCGGCTCCGGCGCGGCCGCAGCCCGGCCAGCGGTGCCGATCATCGCGCGCGCGAGGCTGTCGCGCGACGCGCCGCGGGCCGGCATGGCGGCGACGCGGCGCCCCGCGCGGAGCACCACCACCTCGTCGCAGATCGCCAGCGCCTCCGGCAGCTTGTGCGTGATGAAGACGATCCCGGCGCCGGCGTCGCGCAGGCTGCGCAGCACCGCGAGCAGGCTGTCCACTTCGCTCGGTGCGAGGTTGGAGGTGGGTTCGTCGAGGATCAGCAGGTCGGCGCCGCGCAGGATCGCCTTGAGGATCTCGACGCGCTGCCTGCGGCCGAGCGACAGGTCGGCGATGCGCGCCTCAGGGTCGAGATCGAGCCCGAAGCGCGCGCTGGTCGCCCGCACCAGTGCCGCGATGCCTCGCCGCCGCAGGATGCGCCCGGCGTCGCGCCAGCCGAGCATGACGTTCTCCAGCACGCTCATCGCCTCCACCAGGGTGAAGTGCTGGTGGATCATGGCGATGCCGGCGGCGATCGCATCGGCCGGACGATGCGCCGACAGCGGCCGACCCTTGAAGGTGATGCGGCCGCCGTCCGGCCGGGTGATGCCGAACAGCACCTTCATCAGCGTGCTCTTGCCCGATCCGTTCTCGCCCAGCAGGCCCAACACCTGCCCGGCGCGGACCTCGAGATCGACGCCGTCGTTGGCGAGCACGTCGCCGAACCGCTTGACGATGCCGCGCATCTCGAGCATCGGCGGCACGGCGCGCGCGGTGACGTCAGCCTCCGGAGCGGGCGTCATGGCGGGTGGGCGTGATCACCAGCGCGCCGGAGGCGAAGCGGTGCTCGACGCCGTGCAGCTCCGCCACCACCGCCGCGGGCACCGCCGGGTTGAAGTTCGTGCCGGCCCGATACTGGAGCGACGCGCCGGTCACCGGCGGCGTGTCGTAGCCGTACTCGGTGAAGCTCGCGGCCCGCTTGCCGGCGCGCACCTGGTCGGCGATGGTGCCGAACATCGCAGGCCAGTCCTCGATGACGTTGGTCAGCACCGCCTGCGGCGCCGCGCGGCTGTCGTCCAGCGACCGGCCGGTGACGAAGACGCCGCGCTCGCGCGCCGCCTCGATCAGGCCGGACTGGGCGGCGTTCAGCTTGCCGGTCAGGACGTCGACGCCGTCGCCGATCAGGGCGAGCGCCGCCTCCTTGGCGGAGGCGGCGTCCTCCATGTCCTTGACGTAGAGGATGGTGACCTTGGCACCCGCCCTGGTGGCGCAGATGCGGAACCCTCCGGCCTGCGCGGTGATGTTGGGCACGCCCTCGAGGCCGTAGACCCCCGCCACCTTGCCGCTCCTGCTCATGCGCGCGGCCAGGATCCCCAGCTCGCAGCCGAACTGCGCGTTGTTCCAGTCGATCGACATCACGTTGGAGCCGGCGCCGGCGTTGCCCGAGGTGACGATGAACTGGGTGTGCGGGTAGTCGGGGGCGACGTCCTCCATCGCCGACATGAAGCGTCCCGAGTGACCGACCACGATGCCGTAGCCGCGTCCGGCATAGTCGCGCAGCGCCTGGTCCTCGTCGGCGTCCGCCACGTTCTCGGAGTAGGCGATCTGGAAGCCGTGCCCTTTCAGGCTCTGCAGGATCGTGTAGCCGAGCGCGTTCCAGCTATGGTCGTTGATGCTGCCGGGCAGCAGGATCGCCGCCTTCGCCGGGCCTTCCGCCCGCGCCGCGCCGGCGATCAGCGACAGCGCCGCGGTGGCCGCGAGCATGAGCGCCTTGAGCATGGTCTTGTTCTCTCCGCTTGCCCCCCGCCGGAGAGCAAGCGCCGTGCCATCAGGGCGGCGAGAGCGAGACCTCGAACGAAACCCGCTCCGGCGAGGTCAGCCAGCGTCGCATCGCGGCGGCGTCGGCGAAGCGACCTTCCGGCGGCAGGCGTCGCGCCTGACCCTGCATCGTCAGGGCGTCGCCGCGGAACGGCCACGGCGACAGCATGAAGCTGTCCGGACGGCTGCCGTCCGCGGTCAGCCGCATGCTGCGCAGGCGACCCCGGCGATCGGGCGCGTCCAGGGTCAGCGGCGGCCGCAGCTCGCCGCAGAGCGCCAGCGACAGGGTATCGGCGAAGGCGAGTAGCGACGTGTCGTGGTCGAGGGTGGCCGCGTCGATCCCGAGCGCCTGCGTCCAGGCCGCCTCCACCGGCGCCTGCGTCTCGAGGAACCGGGCGGCCGCCGCCGCATCGGCCTCCGCCAGCCGGTGGCGGTCGGTGAAGCGGCGATAGATCACGCCGCCGTGGCGCGAGATCAGCAGGGCGACGCGCGTGCCCCAGGCGCCGAGCGCGCGCTCGACGCCGCGGCTCCACATCGGGGCGTGCGTCGCCGCACCGACGTCGCGGAACAGATGCGGCCGCCCGCTCGCCGGATCGAAGCTCGGCGCCGTCTCCCAGTCCAGCCAGCCGATATCGTGCTGCTCGGCGGCGAGCAGCAGGGGCTCGTCGAGCGCGTCCGCCCAGGCCCGCAGGAGCTGCCCGGAGATCCAGGCATGGGTGAGCTGGCTGATCGCCAGGCAGGCATCGCGCTCGTCACGGAACAGCATCGGCGCAGGATAGGGCATCGTCGGCGCCCGCGGAACGTGGTGTCGCGGCCGCGTCGCGGGATACGCGCGAGCCTCGGTGTGGCATAGGCGGGCGGCAACAGGACGACAGGTGCGGCGCTGCGGCGGATCTTGATGCGGTTTCGGCGGCCCGGCGCACCACCCCTCGACCGATCATCCGGGCGCGCGCGGTGGGCGCTGATCGGCGTCTGCGTCCTGGCCTTCGGCTTGCGCCTCGGCTTCGCCGTCGGCAGTCCCACGATCGAGCGGCCGGACGAGCTGTTCCAGAACATCGAGCCGGCCTACCGGATGTGGTCGGGACACGGCACCGTCACCTGGGAGTGGCGCGCCGGCATGCGCTCGCCGGTGTTCCCGGGCTTCCTGGCGGTGCTGATCGCGGCGGCGTCCGCCGTGGGCGCGGGGCCAGCCGGCTATCTC
>CAXTNB010000297.1:3372-3897 GCA_964245385.1 uncultured Acetobacteraceae bacterium
CCTGTCGCGCGACATGGGATGCAACTACATGGTGGCCGCCCGCCGCCCCGCCGGACCGGCGGGCGCGCTGTGCTGCGCGTCGCTCTGCGCGGTGTGGCCCGACCTGGTGTATTTCGGCGCCAAGCCGCTGGGCGAGGTGCAGGGCGGCAACCTGCTCGCCCTCGCGTCGCTGAGCCTGGTCGGGAGCCGCGGAGCCGGCGCGGGCGGCGACGCCGATGCCCGCGTCGGGATGCTCGGCGTCGGGACGTCGCTCGGCCTCGCCTTCTGCCTGCGCTACCAGCTCGCCCCTGCGATCGTGATGGTGGCTGCCTGGGCGGCCTGCCGCACGACGCGCCGTGGGCGCACCTGGCTGATGATCGGCGCCGGCGCGCCCCTGCTCGCGCTGGGTGCCGCGGACTGGGCCTGCTACGGCGTGCCGTTCCGCTCCGTCTGGGCGAACTTCCAGGTCAACGCGCTGCAGCACGTCAGCCGGGAGTTCGGCACCAGCCCGCGCCTCTGGTACCTCAGGGATCTGCAGCTGAGCTG
>CAXTNB010000298.1:0-3892 GCA_964245385.1 uncultured Acetobacteraceae bacterium
TGTCCACGATGTCCTGGGCGACGATCTCGCGGATCTGCGCCTGATAATCCTGCCGGCTGCGGAACCCGGCGTTCGATCCGTTCGCGCTCTTCGGTCCCAGGCCGCAGACGCCGGAACCCATGTCCCCGTCCTTCGCGTCCGCGATCATGAAGTCGGCCTTCGTGTAGCGGCCAGCCCGGATACGGGCGAGCTTCTGATCCATTCGACTCATCACAGATGTCCTTCTACCAAACGGTGTAGCCGGCATCGGCGACGATCACCGATCCGGTCAGCAGGCTCGACGCGTCGGACGCCAGGAACAGCACCACGGACGCGATCTCCTCGGCCGTTCCTGCGCGCCCCATCGGCGTGTTCTCCAGCCACACCGGTCCCAGTCCCGCCGTGCGCAGGCCGCCGCCCGACATGGTGGTGTCGATGTAGCCGGGAGCCACCGAGTTCACCCGCACGCCGCGCGGCGCCCATTCCGCCGCGAGCGAGCGGGTCAGGTGATGCACGCCGGCCTTGGCGGCGTTGTAGTGCGCCTGGCGCTGCGGCCGGTTCGAGATCAGCCCGGACATCGAGCCGGCGGTGACGATGCTTCCGCGTCCGCGCGCCAGCATGTGCGTGCCGAATGCCCGGCAGCAGCGGAACACGCCGTTGAGGTTGACGTCGATCATGCGACGCCAGGTGGCGTCCGACATCTCCTCGCCGCCGGTATCCGGCCAGGCGATGCCGGCGTTGGCGAACAGGATGTCGATCGCCCCCGCCGCCTGGTTCGCTTCTCCCGCGACGCGCGTCACCGCGTCGGGGTCGGTGACGTCGAGCACGAAGGCGGGAACGTCGCCGTGCCTGCGACGCAGCGTGTCCGCACCCTGCTGCAGCACTTCCGGGTCGTGGTCGGACAGCACGATCCGCGCGCCGCATTCCGCCATCGCCTCCGCCGCGGCGAGGCCGATGCCGCGTCCGCCGCCGGTGACGAAGGCGGTGCGACCTCGCAGCTCGTAGCGATCAAGATACATGTGTCACACCCCTTCCTACTTGACGGCGCCGAATGTCAGGCCGCGCACGAGCTGACGCTGGGTCATCCAGCCCAGGATCAGCACCGGTGCGATCGCCAGCACGGAAGCCGAGGACAGCCGGGCCCAGAACAACCCTTCCGGGCTCGAGAACGAGGCGATGAATGCCGACAGCGGCGCTGCTTCCGACGAGGTCAGGTTGATGCTCCAGAAGGTCTCGTTCCAGCTCAGGATCACCGAGAGCAGCGCGGTGGAGGCGAGGCCGGGCATCGCCAGAGGCAGGAGCACGGAGAGCATCTGCTGCACCGGCGTCGCGCCGTCGATGCGCGCCGCTTCCACGATCTCGCGCGGCACCTCGCGGAAGAACGAGTAGAGCATCCAGACCACGATCGGCAGGTTGGCCATCACGTAGATGCCGACGAGGCCTGTGCGGCTGTCGAGCAGGTCGGCGGTGCGGAACATCAGGTAGATCGGCACCAGCACGCCAACGCTGGGCATCATCTTGGTGGAGAGCATCCAGAGCAGCAGATCCTTGGTCCTGGCGGTCGGGTAGAACGCCATCGCGTAGGCTGCCGGTACGCCGAGCAGGATGCTGATCAACGTCGCTGCAGCCGAGATCAGGAGGCTGTTGGCGGCGCAGTGGAGATAATCGCCGCCGCTGAGCATCGAGACGAGGTTGCGGAAGTCGGGACGGAAGAACAGCAGCGGTGGCGACGAGACGGCCTGCGCTTCCGTCTTGAGCGCCGTGAGCGCCATCCAGAAGATGGGAAAGAACGTGATCGCGCCGAGGCACCAGCCGGACAGCCCGATCAGCAGCTGGCGGGGACGCAGCAGGTGGGCGAACGTGCCTTCGCTGTTCATCGGTCCATGTCCTTGGCGACGGTGCGGACCAGGAAGAAGGCCACGATGTTGGCGAGGATCACGGCCAGGATGCCGCCCGCGGATGCGCCGCCGACATCGAAGTTGAGCAGCGCCGTCTTGTAGATCAGGTACGAGAGCGTGGTGGTGGCGGTGCCCGGGCCGCCGCTCGTGGTGACCAGGATCTCGGCGAACACCGAGAGCAGGAAGATGGTCTCGATCATCACCACGATGCTGATCGGACGGGCGAGATGCGGAAGGGTGATGTAGCGCAGCGTGGCGGCGGGCCGCGCGCCGTCCATGCGCGCCGCCTCGAGCTGCTCGTGGTCGAGCGACTGCAACGCCGTGAGCAGGATCAAGGTGGCGAACGGCACCCATTGCCAACTCACGATGAGTCCGACGGAGAGCAGCGGCAGGCTCGCGAACCAGTCGATCGCGCGTAGTCCCATCGCGTGCGCGAGGTAGGCGAACAGGCCGCTCACCGGGTTCATCAGCAGGTTCTTCCAGGTGAGCGCGCTGACCGTCGGCATGACGAAGAACGGCGCGATCACCATCAGTCGGACGACGCCGCGCCCGAGGAACGGCTGGTTGAGCAGGACCGCGCCGACCACCCCGAGCACGACCGTCGCGGCCAGGACGCCGCCTGTCAGCAGCAGGGTGTTCCAGATCGAGACCAGCAGGTCGGGCGCGGTGAACAGGTAGCTGTAGTTGCCGAAGCCGATGAAGCCGCTGTTCGGGTTGAGCAGGTTGTAGCGCTGAAACGAGAACCACAGCGTCAGCGCCAGTGGCACGATCATCCACACCAGCAGCAGCCCCACGGATGGCGCCAGCAGCAGGCGCGCCATCGGGTGGCCGCGGAAGCTGCCGGGACGGTCCGCGACGAGGACGCCGCGCCGACGCGAGCCGAGCGCGGCGCTGACGGCGTTCACCGGCCGTAGCCTGCTCGGGTCAGGGCGCGGGCGGTATCGGCCTGCGCGGTGGCGAGCGCCGCATCCACCGTCTCGCGTCCGGCGAGGGCACCGGCGATCTGCTGGCCGATGTCCGTGCCGATCCCCTGCCATTCCGGGATGCCGATATAGGTGATGCCGATATAGGGCACCGGCAGAACGACCGGGTCGTGCAGCTGGGCGGTGCTCATCGCCGACAGCACCAGCGGGGCATACGGTGCCGCCTTCAGGTAGTCGGGGTTCTTGTAGGTGGAATCACGGGTGCCCGGCGGGACGCGGCCCCAACCGTCTTCCTGTGCCACGAGCCTGATGTAAGCCGGGGAGGTCGCCCACAGCGCGAAGGTCTGCGCCGCCTTGGCGTGGCGCGAGGATTTCGGCACCGCCAGGGTCCACGCCCACAGATAGTGCGAACCCTTGGGCGTCACCTCGTAGGGTGCCGCGGCGTAGCCGAGCTTGCCGGCCACCGTGCTCTGCTGCGGATCCGACAGGAAGCCCGCCGAGACCGTCGCATCCGTCCACATCGCGCAATGGCCGCCCGCGAACAGCGCCAGGGTCTCGTTGTAGCCGTTGGACACCGCGCCGGGCGGCCCATAGGCATGCAGGAGGTCGACGTAGAACTGCACCGCCTGCTTCCAGGGCGCGGAGGTGAGCTGCGGCTTCCACTGCATGTCGACCAGGCGGCCGCCGTAGCTGTTGGCGATGTCGCCGATGGTGCCCATGTTCTCGCCCCATCCCGGCTTGCCGCGCAAGCAGATGCCGGCCACGCCGTGCGCCGGATCGTTGAGCTTCTTCGCGAACGCGGCAATCTCGTGCCAGCGCGGCTGCGCGGGCATGGTGAGGCCGGCCTTGTCGAACAGGTCCTTGCGGTAGATCGTGAACGAGCTCTCGCCGTAGAAGGGCAGGGCGTAGAGATTGCCATCCACCGTGAGCGCGTCGCGCACCGGCTTGATCATGTCGTCGAGCTGGTAGGAGGCGGGAACCGGGCTGAAGCTGTCCAGCCAGCCGAGCTTGCCCCAGATCGGCACCTCGTAGGTACCCACCGTGATCAGATCCATCTGTCCGGCATGGGTGGCGATGTCGGTGGTGACGCGC
>CAXTNB010000299.1:0-2694 GCA_964245385.1 uncultured Acetobacteraceae bacterium
TGGAGCAGGCAGCGCGCGATCAGCGGGAGATCGTCGACTGCTTCTCGATGAGCGGAGAGAGCGACTACCTGCTGCGCATCATCGTCTCGAGCGTCGAGAACTACGAGGTCTTCCTGAAGAAGGTGCTGCTGCACCTCCCGGGGGTGGCCTCGGTCAGCTCGCACTTCGCCCTGAAGTGCGTCAAGAAGACGACGAGGCTGCCGATCTAGCGGGGGCGGCCGGCAGGTAGCGAGCCGTGGTCTTCGCGGCGACCTCTTCGGCGCTCACGCCCGGCGCCAGCTCGACCAGCTGAAACAGGTCCGTCCGCCGCTCGCGCCGGAACACGGCGAGGTCGGTGACGATCATGTCGACGACCCGCGCGCCGGTGAGCGGCAGCGTGCAGGCGGGCACGAACTTCGGCTCCTCGCGCCGCGACGTGTGCTCCATGACCACCACCACGCGGCGCACGCCCGCGACCAGGTCCATCGCACCTCCCATGCCCTTGACCAGCTTGCCCGGGATCATCCAGTTCGCGAGGTCGCCGGTCTCCGCCACTTCCATCGCACCCAGCACCGCGAGATCGACGTGGCCGCCGCGTATCATCGCGAAGCTGTCGGCGGAGCAGAAGAACGACGCGCCCGGCAGCGCGGTGACGGTCTGCTTGCCGGCGTTGATCAGGTCGGCATCGACCTCGTCCTCGCGCGGGAACGGTCCGATGCCGAGCATGCCGTTCTCGCTCTGCAGCGTCACGTCGATGCCGTCGGGGATGTGGTTGGCGACCAGCGTCGGGATGCCGATGCCGAGATTGACCGTGAACCCGTCCTGCAGCTCGCGCGCCGCACGCATCGCCATCGCCTCGCGCGTCCACGGCATCAGCTGGCCTCCCCGGCACGCACGGTGCGGAACTCGATACGCTCCGGATAGGGCGCGCCGCGGACGATCCGCTGCACGTAGACGCCGGGCAGGTGCACCGCGTCGGGATCGATGGCGCCGGCCGGCAGGATCTCCTCGACCTCGGCGACCGTGACGCGGCCGCAGGTCGCGGCCGGCACGTTGAAGTTGCGCGCGGTCTTGCGGAACTGCAGGTTGCCCGCGCGGTCCGCCCGCCACGCCCGCACGATCGCGAGGTCGGCCACGATGCCGCGCTCGAGGATGAAGGTTTCGCCGTCGAACTGCTTGTGCTCCTTGCCCTCGGCGGCCGGCGTGCCGACGCCGGTCCGGGTGTAGAAGCCGGGGATGCCGGCGCCGCCCGCGCGCATCCGCTCGGCGAGCGTGCCCTGCGGGCAGAACTCCACCGTGAGCTCGCCCGCCAGATACTGGCGCTCGAATTCCTTGTTCTCGCCGACATAGGAACTGATCATGCACGCCACCTGGCGCGAGCGCAGCAGGCGCCCGAGCCCGACGCCGTCGATCCCGGCATTGTTGGAGGCGATGCGCAGCCGCCCGGTTCCGGCGCGCTCGATCGCCTCGATCAGGCGCTCGGGGATGCCGCACAGGCCGAAGCCGCCCGCGGCGATCAGCATGCCGTCGAACAGCAGACCGTCGAGCGCGGCGTCGGCATCGGGCCAGATCTTGTTCATGACGCGTCGCGCTCCAGCGTCATCGCGATGCCCATGCCGCCGCCGATGCACAGGGTGACGAGGCCGCGACGCGACCGCCGGCGTCGCATCTCGTGCAGCAGCGTGACCAGCAGGCGCGCACCGGAGGCGCCGATCGGGTGGCCGAGCGCGATCGCGCCGCCGTTCACGTTCACGATCTCCGGGTCCCAGCCCATCTCGCGGTCGACCACGCAGGCCTGCGCGGCGAAGGCCTCGTTGGCCTCCACGAGGTCGAGGTCGGCGACCTGCCATCCGGCCTTCGCGAGCGCGCGCCGCGACGCCGGGATCGGACCGGTTCCCATCACCGCCGGATCGACCCCCGCGGTCGCCGCCGAGACGATGCGGGCCAGCGGCGCCAGGCCGCGACGCGACGCCTCCGCCGCCGTCATCAGCACCAGCGCGGCGGCGCCGTCGTTGATGCCCGACGCGTTGCCGGCGGTCACCGTGCCGCCGCCGTCGAAGGCGGGCTTCAGCCGTGCCAGCGCCTCGGCGGTGGTGTCGGGGCGCGGGTGCTCGTCGAGCACGACGCACCGCTCGCCCTGGCGCGACGGCACGGTCACCGGCGCGATCTCCTCGCCGAAGCAGCCCCTGCGCCGCGCCGCCTCGGCACGCGCCTGCGAGCGCAGCGCCAGCGCGTCCTGCTCGGCGCGGCCGACCTGCCAGCGCGACGCCACCGTCTCGGCGGTGGTTCCCATGTGGACG
The DNA here is from genome assembly GCA_964245385.1 of uncultured Acetobacteraceae bacterium. Classification (GTDB taxonomy): domain Bacteria; phylum Pseudomonadota; class Alphaproteobacteria; order Acetobacterales; family Acetobacteraceae; genus Lichenicoccus. Next base: position 2,280 of record CAXTNB010000299.1, read on the forward strand.
TCCTCGAAGGCGTCCCACAGGCCGTCGGTGAGCACGGTATCGGTCATCGCGACCGTGCCCAGCTTCCGGCCGCGCCGCAGGTGGGCGGCATGCGGCGCCAGCGTCATGTTCTCCTGGCCGCCGGCGACCACGATCGCGGCGTCGCCGGCGGCGATCTGCTGTGCCGCGAGCGCCACCGCGCGCAGGCCCGAGCCGCAGACCTGGTTGACGCCCCAGGCGGTGGTCCGCGCCGGCATCCCGGCGGCGATGGCGGCCTGGCGCGCCGGGTTCTGTCCCTGTCCCGCCGTCAGCACCTGACCCATGATCGCCTCGTCGACGTCCTGCGCATCGACGGCGGCGTCGGCGAGTGCCGCGCGCATCGCGACCGCACCGAGCCGGTGGGCCGGCACGGTCGCGAACGCGCCGTCGAAGCCGC
>CAXTNB010000299.1:2704-3882 GCA_964245385.1 uncultured Acetobacteraceae bacterium
GGTCGCCCTCCTCGGTATCGGCCGGCGCGCTTGTCGGCGCGGCCCGTCACGGTCGGCACCGGGTCGAGCGGCAGCCCGGACGCGGCGGCATCGCGCGAGATTGCGCCGGTGCGTCGTCCGGCGCTAGCCGGCGCGCCCGCGATCGGCCTCGCGCATGAACGCTTCGACAACCTGGTTGAAGGCGTCCGGATTCTCCAGCTGCGGAAAATGGTTCGGCGAGGCGACCGTGACGTGCCGGCCGTCGGTCAGGCGCGCGACGACGTCGCCGATGGCGTCGAAGCCCGGGCTCCAGCCGCCGCTGATCACCAGCACCGGCAGGCCGGCGTCGGAGACGGCCGCGACCGCCCGTCGCAGCGCCTCCGGCGGCGCCATGCGCGCCTGCAACAGCGCGCAGCCGAGGCTGGCGGCGCCGCCGGGGTCGCGCTCGAGGGCCTCCAGGCGCGAAGCACCGCCGCCGCCGGAGTTGACGCTGCGGGCGAAGGCAAGGCCGTACTCGCCCGGCGAGGCGGCGGACATCAGCGGCTCGGCCAGGCGCTGCAGCTGCCCCCGCGCCACCGGGTCGGCCTGGACGTGCGGGTCCGCGAGCGCCAGCACCTGAAGCGCGGGCTCGACGAGCACCAGGGAGCGGACCGCCGCGGGACGTCGCGCCGCCGCCAGCAGCGCCTCCGCGCCGCCCCAGGAGTGGCCGATCAGGTGGGCGCCGTCGCCCAGCATGGCGGCGATCCACACCGCATCCGCCGCCATGTCGTCGACCCCGCGGGTCGGGCTCTGCCCGAAGCCGGGCCGCTCGACCATCGTCAGCCGCCAGCCCCGCTCGGCCAGGGAGCGCTGCCGCGCGAAGGTGACCGGGCCGCCGCCCAGGCTACCCTGCACGCCGCCATGGACGATCAGCACCTCCGGTCCCGCCTCGCCGAGCCGCTGGGCGTTGATCGGCAGCTTCGCGGCTTCCGCTTCAGCGAGGCGGCTCGCGGGCGGGCACTGGGCGATCAGGGCGGCGCGTTTCTCGGCGAACAGGGACGATGACATGCGATCTGCCTCAGGGAGTGCGGCCGACCTCTGCGTCGGGCGGTCCGGGCTGCCAAGGCACTCGATCCGCGACGAGCGACGGTCCGGCGATCAGACCGCCGCCTCGGCCAGTGCCGGCACGACGACTCCCGCGCTCACCCAGCAGTCCAGCA
>CAXTNB010000300.1:0-3856 GCA_964245385.1 uncultured Acetobacteraceae bacterium
GCTGATCGCCCATACCCGCGAGGCCGGCGCGCGGGTGATGCTGATCTCCGACGGCGACGTCGCCGCCATCATCGCCGCCTGCCTGCCCGGCAGCGGCGTCGACATCTACGTCGGCTCCGGCGGCGCGCCGGAGGGGGTGCTGGCGGCGGCGGCGCTGCGCTGCGTCGGCGGCCACATGCAGGCCCGGCTGATGTTCGAGGACGAGGAGCAGGTGACGCGCGCGGCGGCGATGGGCGAGGGCGATCCGCGGCGCCGCCTGACGCTGCTCGACATGGCGCGCGGCGACGTCCTGTTCTCCGCCACCGGCGTCACCACCGGCGCGCTGCTGCGCGGCGTGCAGCGCACCGACGACCGGGCGATCACCCACTCGATCGTCATGCGCTCGAAGTCGGGCACCGTGCGCTTCATCGAGGGGCGCCACAACTTCGCCACCAAGACCTGGAGTGCGAGCTGAGCCGAGTGCCGGCTGACCCGGCGGACGGATCGGCGGCCCCGCCGCGTCCCTGCCTCGACGTGACCGCGAGCCTGACCGGGCGGCGCTGGGTGTGGAGTGCCGAGGTCTCCGAGCGCCATGCCAGCGCGATCGCGCAGCGGCACGACCTGCCGGAGATCCTCGGCCGGCTGCTGCACGCGCGCGGCGTCGCCGCCGACCAGGTCGGCCTGTTCCTGGAGCCGACGCTGCGCGCGCTGCTGCCCAATCCCTCCTGCCTCGCCGACATGGACCTGGCGGCGGAACGCCTCGCCCACGCCGTCCGACGCGCCGAGACGGTCGGCATCTTCGGCGACTACGACGTCGACGGCGCCTGCGCCACCGCGGTGCTGGCGACCCTGCTCGCCGAGCTCGGCTGCAGCGTGCTGACCCACGTGCCGGACCGGCTGCGCGAGGGCTACGGTCCCAACGCGCCGGCGCTGCTCGGCCTCACCGCGCGCGGCGCCACGCTGGTGGTCTGCGTCGATTGCGGCACCGCGGCCGCCGCACCGCTCGCCGCCCTCGCCGGGATCGCCGACGTGGTGATCCTGGACCACCACAAGGCGGAGGGACCGCCGCCGCCGGTGCTGGCGACCGTCAACCCGAACCGGCTGGACTGCGCGTCCGGTCTCGGCACGCTGTGCGCCGCCTCGATCGCCTTCGTCGCCGGGGTCGCGACGCTGCGCGCGCTGCGCCGCAGCGGCTGGTTCGCGCAGCGTGCCGAGCCCGACCTGCTGGCGCTGCTCGACCTGGTGGCGCTGGCGACGATCTGCGACGTGATGCCGCTCAGCGGCCTGAACCGCGCCCTGGTGACGCAGGGGCTGAAGGTGATGGCGCGGCGCGGCCGGATCGGCATCAACGCCCTGCTCGACGTCGCGGCGGCGCGCGGCGTGCCGGACGCCTTGACCTGCGGCTTCGCGCTGGGGCCGCGGATCAACGCCGGCGGCCGCATCAGCGAGGCCGACCTGGGACTGCGGCTGCTGCTCTGCCGCGACGTCGACGAGGCGAGGCTGCTGGCCGAGCGGCTCGACGGCGTGAACCGCCAGCGTCGCGGCGTCGAGGTCGACATCGTGGAGCAGGCGATGGCGATGGCGGCGTCGCAGATCGAGGCCGGCCACGCGGTGCCGCTGCTGCACGGCGCCGCCTGGCATCCCGGCGTGGTCGGCATCGTCGCCGGCCGCGTCAAGGAGCGCTTCAACCGCCCGAGCCTGGTCGGCGGCGGTCAGCAGGACGGCACGATCAAGGGCTCCGGCCGCTCGGTGCCGGGCCTGGATCTCGGTGCGGCGGTGATCGCGGCGCGCCAGTCGGGGCTGCTGCTGACCGGCGGCGGCCACGCCATGGCGGCCGGGTTCTCGCTGCGCCAGGACCGGCTGGCCGCGTTCCACGGCTTCCTCGACGAGCGGCTGGCGCAGGCGCGGCATCGCCCCACGGCACTCGACCTCGCCGTCGACGGGGTGCTGAGCGTGGCCGGCGCCAACGCCGAGCTCGCCGCCCATGTCGGCCGGCTGGCGCCGTTCGGGGCGGGCAACGCGGAGCCGGTGTTCGTGCTGCCGCGCGTCGGCGTGGCGCGCGCCGACCGGCTCGGCCGCGAGGGCAACACGCTGCGCGCGATCGTCGAGGGCGAGGGCGGCGGCCGCATCAAGGCGCTGCTGTTCCGCGCCGGCGAGGGTGCGATCGCGCGCGCGCTCGAGGCCCGCGACGGCGCGAGGCTGCATCTCGCCGGCCAGCTGCGTGCCGAGACCTGGAACGGCCAGAGCGCTGCCGGCTTCTTCATCACCGACGCGGCCGCGGCTTGACCGTCTCCTGGTGCTCCGCTACCCAGCCAGCGCCGCAGTCCCGTTCGTCTAGTGGCCTAGGACACCGCCCTTTCACGGCGGTAACACGGGTTCGAACCCCGTACGGGACGCCATCGTGCGTCCCGCGATGCGGCCGTCCTCGGCCTCCGGAACCTCGCCTCGCGCATCGTGTTGAACACCGCACTGGCCACGCGGGACTTCGACGAGTGCGACATCACGCCCTTCCATGCCGCCTGGCGCCGATGTCCTGGATCCGGCGAGGTCGCGTCGCGGCCACGCGGCGCGAGGCGCGGCATTGAGCGACGCCTCGCTGATGGTCGTGGGCATCGGCGCCTCCGCCGGCGGCCTGGAGGCGTTCCGCAGCTTCTTCGAGGCGATGCCGGCGGAGTCCGGGCTCGCCTTCGTGGTGGTGCTGCACCTGCCGGCCAGCCGCAAGAGCATGCTGCCCGACATCCTGGCGCGCTGGACCAGCATGCCGGTGCTCGAGGTCAGCGACGGCATCGGGATCGAGGCCAACCACGTCTACGTGCCGCCGCCGCACGCGACCACCACGATCCGCGACGGCTGCCTGCACATCCAGCTGCCGGCGCCGGAGGCCAAGCGCGACAGCCGGCCGATCGACGGCTTCTTCGACTCGCTGGCCTCGACCCTGAAGGAGCGTGCGGTCGGCGTCATCCTCTCCGGCACCGGATCCGACGGCGCGCTCGGCCTGAAGGCGATCAAGGAATGCGGCGGGCTGACCCTGGCGCAGGGCACCGACGGCAGCGGGCCGCAGTTCGACGGCATGCCGCTCGGCGCGATCGCGACCGGTGCGGTCGACCTGGTGGTGCCGGTCGAGGCGATGGCCGAGTACATCGTGCGGCTGCGTTGCGCGCGGCAGGATGCGGCGGCGCCGTGGGCGGCGTCGCCCGAGCAGGTGGAGGCGTGGCGGCTCGCGATCTGCGCCATCCTGCTCGGCCAGCTCGGCCACGATTTCAGCGGCTACAAGGACAAGACCTTCCTGCGCCGGACCCAGCGTCGGATGCAGGTGCTGGGCATCGAGACCCTGCCGGAGTACGCGGCCCGGCTGGAGCAGGACCATGACGAGGTCATCCTGCTGTTCCGCGACCTGCTGATCCGGGTCACCAGCTTCTTCCGCGACAGCGAGACCTTCGACGTGCTGGCCCGCGAGGTGATCCCGCGGCTGTTCCAGGGCCAGAAGGCCGACGGCATGGTGCGGGTCTGGGTGCCGGCCTGCTCGACCGGCGAGGAGGCCTACTCGATGGCCATCCTGCTGCGCGAGTACATGGACGGACTGCGCGCGCCGCCGAAGGTGCAGGTGTTCGCCACCGACATCGACGAGCCCGCGATCAGCACCGCGCGAAGCGGACGCTATCCCACGACGCTGCTGCGCGGCATGTCGCAGGAGCGGCTGCAGCGGTTCTTCACCGTCGGCGATCACTGCTACGTCGTCGCCAAGGAGATACGCGACCTCTGCACCTTCTCCGCCCACAGCCTGGTGCGCGATCCGCCGTTCTCGCGGATGAGCATGATCTCGTGCCGCAACGTGCTGATCTACCTCGACACCGACGTGCAGGGCGCGATCATCCCG
>CAXTNB010000301.1:0-3831 GCA_964245385.1 uncultured Acetobacteraceae bacterium
CCGAGGAACAGTACGAAGGGGGTCTGGGGCCGCAGGCTCCAGCGGGTCCAGGGCAGAGCCCTGGAGCCTAGTTGCTGGAGGAAGGCGCCTTGCCGCCCGCCGAGAGCTGCTTGGCGATGAAGGCGCTGGGGCTGAGCCCCGCCGCCGCCGCCGCCTGGTCGATCTGCGCCACCGCGTCCGGGCTGAGCGAGGTGTCGACCAGCACCTTGGACACGTCGGCCGGGCTGGTGCGGGCGTATTGCTGCCCGGCCAGGTCGGAGAACGCGATCAGGGCGGCGCGCTGCTGCGCCCGGGTGAGGTCGGTGCGGTTGGCGACCACCGGGCAGTAGGCGGCGTTCAGCGCGGTCACGACCTCGCCGCTGGCGGCGTCGGGGTTGTCCTTCTTGACCAGCGCGATCACCGCGGCGATACCGTTCTGCAGGTTGCTGCGATCCGCGCCGGCGAGACGCGCGACCTCCTGCTCGGTGGCCAGCGCACCCGGAACGGTGCCCTCGCCGATCTTGGGGCAGCCGAAGTCGCGCGCCGCGATGCTGCCGCCGATGCCGACCGGCGCGGTGCTGCGCAGGCCGTGCACGATCGCCGCGGTGGCGTTGGCCGGCGCGCCGTTGTTCCAGGCGGTGCGGATGTAGTTGGCGGCGTCGGCGATGTCCTGGTCGCTCAGCGAGCCGCCGAAGCGCGGCATCGCGCCGTACTTGCCCTGGCCTTCCAGCCCGGCGAGCAGCGGCGTGATCGCGTCGGTCGGATCGTAGGCGCGCACCGCGTCGTTCTCGGCGAGGTTGGGGATCGCGCCGGCGGCGCCGTTGCCGTTGTCCTGGTGGCACTGCGCGCAGTTGGTCGCGTACACCGCCTGGCCGCGGCGGATCGACGCCTCGGCGAGCTTCTGCGGCACCGATGCCGGCGGCCGGTTCACCCGCGGCGGCGTGCCCTTCAGGTAGACGGCGATGGCGCGCACGTCGTCGTCGGTCATCTTGGCCATGCTCTCGTGCACGACCTCGATCATCGGCCCGAACACCACGCCCTTGCGGATCGCGCCGGTCTTCAGGAAGGTGACGATCTCGTCCTCGCTCCAGCTGCCGATGCCCCAGCGGGGATCCGAGGAGATGTTGGGCGCGAGGAAGGAGTCGACCTGACCGCCGGCGAGGCTGCTGCTGTTGACGACGCCGCCGAGCGCGTTGCGCGGCGAGTGGCACTCGCCGCAATGGCCGGGACCCTGCACCAGGTAGGCGCCGCGGTTCCACTGGTCGGACTTCGACGCGTCGGTCTGGTAGGTGCTGGCGCGGAAGAACAGCATGCGCCAGCCGAGCAGGCTGAGGCGGATGTTGAACGGGAAGTTCAGCGACACCGCCAGACGCGGCGCGTGCGCCGGCGGCAGCGACTTCAGGTAGGCGAACAGCGCGTCCACGTCCGGGCGCGGCATCTTGGTGTAGGAGGTGAAGGTCATGGTCGGGTAGATGTACTGGTGCCCCGGACCGATGCCGTTGTGGATCACGCCGTAGAACTGGTCGGCGCTCCAGCGGCCGATGCCGGTCTCCTTGTCGGGCGTGATGTTCGGCGTGGCCATCTGGCCGAACGGCGTGTTCAGGATCAGCCCGCCGGCGAACGGCGTGCCGCCGACGGACATGTGGCAGGGCGCGCAATCCGAGGCGATCGCGATGTAGCGTCCCTTGTTCACCAGCGCGACCTGCGAGGCGTCCATCGGCGCCGGGGTGGCCGGGCTCGCCGCATGCTGCTCGGGCGCCGGCCCGGCGGGGTTCGGCGGCGGCTTGGCCACCGGAGCCGGGCCTGGTGCCGGCTGCGCCGCCGGATGTGCGGCGGCGTCGACGGCGCTGGCGTTGCCGTGCGCCGCGTCGGCGCCGGGTTTGGGCTTGAACTGGTCGCCGGCCTGCGAGGGATCGGTGCTGACCGAGCGACCCTGACTCGGACTCTGAGCCAAGGCGGTGCTCCCCGGAAGCACGGCCGAGGCGAGCCCCGAGGCCAGGCCCGAGGCCAGGAACGACAGCGTCGCAGCGCGCCCGATCGGTACGATCACACGGCGCAGGCATGCAGGCATCCAGGACTCCCAACCAAGCCGGCAGCGGCGACGCCGAGATCGCACGCGCGGGCGCAGAACCATCCACCCAAACTGCCACGAAACCATAGCCGCGGCTACGTGCGGCGCCGCCCCGCGCGATCAAGCCATGCTGAACGGCCCGGCTTCCTGTGCTAGGCTTCAAGAGCACGTGAAATCAGCATCTTGGGATGGCACGGCATGGGCATGAGCGGTCTTCCTGCGATCCTGCTGGCGATCGCCGTGCTGCTGGTCGTGGTCAGCGCGGTGCCGCCGCTGGCACAGCGCCTGCATCTGCCGGAGACGGTGCTGCTGGCGCTGGTCGGCATCCTGATCGGCGGCTCCGCCGACCTGCTGCTGCGCAGCACCGTCACCGACCTGTTCGACGGCGCCGCCCGTACCGTGCTGGACTTCCCGATCAACGGTGCCGCGTTCCTGCTGATCTTCCTGCCGATCCTGGTGTTCCAGGGCGCGCTCTCGATCGACGTCCGCCGGCTGTCGCACGACGGCGCCACCGTGCTGCTGCTCGCCGTGGTCGCGGTGCTGGTCAGCACGGCGGCGATCGGGCTGGCGCTGTACCCGTTCGCCTCGATGAGCCTGGAGGTCTGCCTGCTGCTCGGCGCCATCGTCGCCAACACCGACCCCAGCGCCGTGGTCGGGATCTTCCACGAGATCGGCGCCGCCGGCCGCCTGACCCGGCTGGTCGAGGGCGAGGCGCTGCTCAACGACGCGGCCGCGATCTCGATCTTCGGCGTGCTGCTGGCGGCGATCACCGCCGGCCAGCCGGTGCAGTACGGCGACGCCCTGCTCGGGCTGCTCGCCTCGTTCGCCGGCGCGATGCTGGTCGGCGCCCTGCTCGGCCGGCTGACCCTGTGGATGATCACCGCCTTCGGCGGCACCCCGGCCGGCGAGGTGACGCTGACCCTGGCGCTGCCCTACATCGCCTACATCGTCTGCGAGGACGGGCTGCACTGCTCGGGCGTGGTGGCGACGGCGGCGGCCGGGCTCACCTTCTCGCTGTACGGCCCCTCGACGCTGCGTCCGCAGACCTGGCGCTTCCTGATCGAGCTGTGGGAGCAGCTGGTGTTCTGGGCCGGCTCGCTGGTGTTCGTGCTGGCCTCGATGCTGGTGCCGCGGCTGCTGGCCGGGGCGAGCCGGTGGGACTGCGTGCTGATCGCGATCGTGCTCGCCGCCGGCATGGCGGCGCGCGCCGCCGTCGTGTTCGGGCTGCTGCCGCTGCTGGCGCTGACCCGGCTGTCGCCGCCGGTGCCGCTGCCGTTCAAGGTGACGATGGTCTGGGGCGGGCTGCGCGGCGCGATCACCCTGGCGCTGGCGCTGGCGGTGACCGAGAACCCGCAGATCCCGGTGCCGGTCGCGCACTTCATCGGCATCCTCGCCACCGGGTTCGTGCTGATCACCCTGGTCACCTGCGGCACCACGCTGCGCTCGCTGGTGGTGTTCTTCCACCTCGACCGGCTGCCGCCGATCGACGAGGCGCTGCGCCACCAGGTGCTCGGCCTCGGCCTCGGCGAGGTGCGCGACCGCACCCGGCGGCTCGCCGGAGAGTTCGGGTTCTCCGGTGAGGCCACCGGGCACGTGCTGGCGGTGCTGGACCGGCGCATCGCCGAGGAGCGCGAGGCGAACAATTTCGACACCGCACTCGGCGACCGCCAGCGCGTCACCCTGGCGCTGATCACCATCGCCAACCAGGAGCGCTCGATCCTGCTCGACCTGTTCCGCATACGCGGCATCTCGCGCCGGGTGATGGAGGTGCTGCTGCGCAC
>CAXTNB010000302.1:0-3824 GCA_964245385.1 uncultured Acetobacteraceae bacterium
GTCGCGATGTCGAGCGCGTCACCCGCCAGCCGGCCCCACAGCCAGCGCGACGGCGCATCGCTGCGCAGCAGCCCGATCCCGGTCGCGATCTCGCGGAGGCCGAACAGCCGCACCACGCCTTCCCGGCCGCGCAGGCCGAGCGGCGTCGTGACGAGACGAGGCGCCAGCAGCTCGGCGACGCCGAGGGCGATGGAGAACCAGCCCAGCGCGTCGGCGTCGCGGCGACGCCCGGTGAGGCGGCTCATGTCCGTGGTCCTTCGAGTGCCACGGGATTCGCCTCATGCCGTCCCGCGCGAGGCTGCAAGATCGTTCGGGACCGCCGGTTCTCGCGCTCGACGAAGCTCCCCGGATGGTGATGGGCCGCCGTCTCAACCGGATCGGCCCCGCGTGCTAGCCGACATGGATGCTGCACCTGATCAAGCTCGCGGTCGGAGTCGCGGACCCGGCGGCGCTCGCCGCGCGGCAGGCTTCCCGGAGCCGCGAGACCGGCGCGCATGACGGCCGGCCGTTCCTGCGCACCCGCAACTTCCCGCGTCGGGCCGACGAGATCCTCGAGGGCGGCTCGATCTACTGGGTGATGGCCGGCGTGCTGCTCTGCCGGCAGCGCGTGGTCGAGATCACCGCCGACCGACGCGACGACGGCACGCCGTGCACCGCCATCGTCCTCGACGGCCCGGGCATCGCGGTCGTGCCGAGGATGATCCGGCCGTTCCAGGGCTGGCGCTACCTCACCCCGGGCGACGCCCCCGACGACCTGGACAGCCTGCCGCAGGCCTCCGGAGATCCGCTTCCGCCGGCGCTGCGGCGCGCGCTGGCCGCGCTCTGCCTGCTCTGAGAAGCGGGGGTCAGCGGCCTCGGGCCGGTCGCCGCACTGTGGCCGATCCGCAATGCCTGCCCGTCAATCGCTGATCGCCCCGGTCCCTGCTGCAACCCAGGATTGATCGTGGTCCCGGTTCGAGACAGCATCGCGGCACCATGCACCGATGGCCGGTCCTGTGCGCCCTGCTCACGCTCGCGGCCTGCGGCGGCGGCCGCATGGGCTACGGCCCCGGCCTCGCCAGCTATCCCGAACCGGGTCCGCCGGGGGATCCGTGGCGCCCCTATATCCGGCAGGCCGCCAGCCGCTTCAGCGTGCCGCAGCGCTGGATCCGCGCGGTGATGCAGCAGGAGTCCGGCGGCCACGAATATCGCGACGGCCGGCCGATCACCTCCCCCGCGGGTGCCATGGGACTGATGCAGCTGATGCCGGCCACCTACGCCGACATGCAGAGCCAGTTCAGCCTCGGCAACGATCCCTACGAGCCGCACGACAACATCCTGGCCGGCACCGCCTACATCCGGCTGATGTACGCGCGTTACGGCGCGCCGGCCTTCCTCGCGGCCTACAACGCGGGTCCGCAGCGGCTGGATGACTATCTCGGCACCGGACGGACGCTGCCGAACGAGACCGTGCGCTACGTCGCCGCCATCGCGCCGCGACTGGGCAGCGAGATCGCCATGACCGGGCCGCTCTCCGGCTATGCCGGCGCGACGGATCGTCCCGCGCCGGCCTACGCCGCGTCGATCCGCCTCGCCGCCTATCGGGTGCCGGCGTCCGACGCCGCGACGAGCTGCGTGCAGGATCCCGACGCCGCCTATGATCCGGAACTGCCGTGCCGCCCGGCAGCGCGGACGCAGCCCGCCGCCCTGCCGGCGGCGAGGCCGAGCGCCGCGCCGGCGGCGGCGGCTCCGGCCAGCGCGATCTACCAGGCACCTGCCTTCTACCGGGCGCCCAGCCTCTACCGGGCACCCAGGCTCTACCAGGCACCGAGCCTCGCGGACCGGCGCGAGGTCTCCTACGTCGCGTCCTACGGCGCCTGGGCGGTGCAGGTCGGCGCCTACGACTCCCCCGGACAGGCGCATTTCGCCACCACCATGGCGCGCCAGGCGGCCTACACCCAGCTCTCCGGCAGCCGCATCCTGGTGCAGCCGACCAGCCGGTTCGGCCGCGCCGTGCTGTATCGCGCCCGCCTCGCCGGGCTGGCGCGTGCCGATGCCGGCGCCGCCTGCCACGCCCTGGAGCAGCACAGCATCCCCTGCATGATCGTCGCCCCGGGAAGCTGAACCGCGGTCGGCGCCGCCCGTTCCTGTGCCGGGAACAGGAGACCGCCATGCCGCAGATCATCGATCTCGCTCCGCACGATCCGCTGCCCGACGGGCCGGCGCTGGTGCTGCTGCGACGCTTCGAGGAGGACGATCCGAGGCAGATCATGATCGAGGTGGTGGCGCTGGACGATCACCACACGGAGTCGAACGCGCGCATGACCGACGCGCAGGGCCAGCCGCCATCGTGGGAAGAGGCGAGCGGACGCGCCGAGGCGATGGCCGACGAGGCGAAGCTGCCCACCCTGTACCGGATCGACCGCACCGCCGGTCCGCGCGAGCAGGAGGTCGTCGCGCATGACGGCGACCGCTCCGCCAACATGGAGGCGCTGGACGACTCCGACCTCGAGGACGGCGAACCCGGCCCCGACATGCGGGACCGCAACAACAACGCCGCGCCGCGCCGGTTCTAGCACCCGGCGCGGCTGATCCGGCGCGGCTGGTCCGGGATCGGGATTGACGTGCCCGCAGGCGCGTGGGATAGGCCGTTCCTGCAAATCACTCGCAATCGCACCATCGGCCGGCGGCACGGCCCGCACTCCTCCGCCCGATCGACGGCCTTCACCGGAGACACCCGCATGATCCATCCCCGGCCCGGCAGGCGATCCCGGCTGGCCTCCCTGCTGCTGCTCGCCGGCGTGTCGACCGCGAGCCCGTGCGGCGCCCGCGCCGCGACGGTGCTGACCCTGTACAGCGCGCAGCACCAGCAGATGGTGGAGACGGTGATCGCCGCCTTCACCCGGCAGACCGGCATCACCGTCAAGGCGCGCTACGGCGAGGCGCCCGAGCTCGCCAGCCAGATCGCGCGCGAGGGCGCCGCCTCGCCGGCCGACATCTACTTCACCGAGAACTCGCCGGAGCTGATGCTGCTGGACGGCAAGGGGCTGCTGGCGCCGGTCGCCAGCGCCAGCCTGGCGCAGGTGCCGGCCAAGTACAGCGCGCCCGACGGCAGGTGGATCGGCGTGTTCGCGCGCGAGAACGTGCTCGACTTCAACACCTCGATGATGCGCGAGGCGCGCCTGCCCGCCTCGCTGCTGGACCTGGCGAAGCCGGAATGGCACGGCAAGATCGCCTTCGCCCCGACCGACGCCGACTTCCTGCCGCTGGTGGCCGCGGTCTCCGCCCTGAAGGGGCAGGCGGCGACGGTGCAGTGGCTGAAGGGGTTGAAGGCGAACGGCCAGGTGTTCGACGACGACGAGGGCGTGGTCGCCGCGGTCGATCGCGGCGCGGTCGCGGTCGGCATCATCAACAGCTACTACTACCAGCGGCAGCGCGCCGAGAGCGGGGCGTCGCACAGCGCGATCCACCACTTCGGCGACGGCGACGTCGGCGCCCTGGTCAACGTGTCGGGTGCCGCGGTGCTGCGGTCCTCGAGCAACCCGGCGGCGGCGCAGCGCTTCGTCGCCTTCCTGGTCAGCAAGCCGGTGCAGGCGATGGTCGCCCGCGCCGACATCGACTTCGAGTATCCGCTCGCCGCCGGGGTGGCGGCGAACCCGGTGCTGAAGCCGTTCGACCAGCTGCAGCCGCCGCCGCTGACCGTGGCGCAGCTGGGCGACGATCGCGAGGCGGCGCGGCTGCTGCGCCGCGCCGGGCTGCTCTGATGCGCACCGGGACGGCCTGATCGGCGAGCACCGGGCCGCCTCGGAGGTGGCTGACCCCGTCCGCGGCGCGGCCCCGCGTTC